>JACCYU010000084.1 GCA_013696315.1 Gammaproteobacteria bacterium
AAGCAGCGCCGCGGCCGGTGCTTGCCCAGAGGACACTCAGGGATAAACCTGCGCACGGGGGCAAATCTGTGGACGTCCCCGAACGCGTGCCGGCGCTGCATTTCCGAATGCTCCAGTGAACGCGGGCCAGCGCCGCACATGCGGACCCAAACAGTCGTGAAGGTACGATATCTTCCGAATCTAATCACGGTGTTGCGGTTTCTGCTCGTGGTGCCGCTGATGGGCCTGCTTGTCGGCGGACATTACGCCGCGGCCTTGAGCCTGTTCGCGGTGATGGGTGCGTCCGATGCGGTGGACGGGTTCCTCGCCAAGCGTTTCCACTGGGAGAGCCGGCTCGGACAGTTTCTGGACCCGCTGTCCGACAAGACCATGCTGGTCTGCACGTATCTCACCCTGGGCTGGCTGGGGTTACTGCCGGCCTGGCTGGTAGCGGCGGTTATACTGCGTGATCTGGTTATCGTGGCTGGCGCGCTGGCTTATCACTTTGTGACGCACCGACTAGAGATGCGTCCCACCTGGATCAGCAAGATCAATACAGTAGCGCAGATTATGCTGGCGGTGGCGGTGATTGCCGACCAGTTTCTCGTCATGACCGATCTGATAGCGGACGCCCTCATGTTTATCGTATTCGCCACCACTGTAGCCAGCGGCTTGCACTACGTGCTGGAGTGGAGCCGGCTCGCACGCGAGGCGCGGCCATGATTATGTCGGAATCGCGCACCTGGCTGATGCTCGCCTTTTTTTTGTTGTGCGTCTGGCTCTTGTATATTCTGTCGCCCATCCTCACGCCGTTTCTGATCTCGGCGCTGCTGGCTTATCTGGGCGACCCGCTGGTGGACTGGCTGCAGCGTCTGGGTCTGCCGCGCACCATGGCGGTGGTGGTGGTGTTCGCGGGTTTTCTGGTGCTGCTGGCAGTGATAATTATCGTGCTGGTGCCGGTGATCGGCAAGCAGATCACCGCGCTCGCCGACGCCACGCCCGGCTATCTGGACTGGATAAATACTGTGCTTATCCCGTGGCTGGAGCGACGGCTGGACGTCAGTATTTCCACAATCGACCTGGCGGGGCTAAAAAGCACGCTGTCCGATAATTTCCGCGCGGCGGGCAGTACCGCGGCCAATGTGCTGGGCTATATCACACAGTCCGGCATGGTGCTGGTCGGCTGGGTGCTCAATCTGCTGCTGATCCCGGTAGTGGTTTTTTACCTGTTGCGGGACTGGGATCGTATCATTACCGCCGTCAACACGCTGCTGCCGCGCAATGTCGAACCGACGGTCAGTCGCCTCACGCGCGAGTCGAACGACATGCTGGGGGCGTTTCTGCGCGGCCAGTTGCTCGTGATGTTGGCGTTGGGCACCATTTATTCGAGCGGGCTGTGGCTGATTGGACTGAATTTCGCCTTGCTGATCGGCCTGGTTGCGGGGCTGGTGAGCTTCGTGCCGTATCTGGGTGTGATCGTTGGCTTCGTGCTCGCGGCGGTCGCGATACTGTTCCAGACCGGAGACGTGCTGCAAGTGCTGTGGGTCGCGGTGGTATTCAGCGCCGGTCAGACTCTGGAAGGGATGGTGCTCACGCCCTGGCTGGTGGGCGATCGCATTGGCATCCATCCGGTGATGGTTATCTTCGCGGTGCTGGCCGGCGGGCAACTGTTCGGCTTCTTCGGCGTGCTGCTGGCGCTGCCGGTGGCCTCCGTGCTGGCGGTGCTCGCACGCTACGCCCGTGAGCGATATATCGAAAGCGACTTGTACGAGCCCGACGACGCGCGGTGAGACATCAGCTTGCACTGAACATAAGGCTGCGCGAAGGCGCGACTTTCGCCGCCTACCACGCCGACACCAATCAGGACGCCGTACACGCCATCAGCGCCCTGGCCGAAGCGCGCGATCCGCCCCGGCAGGCGTACGTATGGGGCGGGCCCGCTACCGGCAAGAGCCATTTACTGCAGGCGGTCTGTCACCGGGCGAGCCTTCAGCGCCGCTCCAGCGTATACCTTCCGCTCGCACAGTTCGACGCGGCGCAGGCGGACGTGCTGGACGACCTGTTCGATATCGAGGCCGTTTGTATCGACGATATCGATGTGACCGTCGGGCATGCGGCATGGGAACACGCGCTATTCAACGCCATCAATACGACGCTCAACGCCGGCCATTGTCTGGTGCTGGCGTCGCGCGATAATCCGGCGCACCTGACGCCGGACCTGCGGGATCTGCGTTCGCGGCTGTTATGGGGGCCGGTGTTTCACTTAAAGCCGCTGGATGACGCGGGCAAGCTGGATGCGCTCAAGGCGCGGGCGAAGGAGTGCGGGCTTGAATTGAAAGACGACGCGGGACGCTTTCTGTTGAACAACTGCCGGCGCGATTTGCCCTCACTGTTTGCAGCGCTGGCGCGGCTGGACCGGGCATCGCTCGCCGCGCAACGGCGTGTAACCATTCCGTTCATCAAGTCGGTGCTGCACTTGTAACCGGTTCAGCATCGTAGGCTGGGTTGAGCTGCGCGTAACCCAGCGCGCGCATACCGGGATTGCCATCTCAGCCTACTACTCTTGCTTGCGGTCAATCTAATTGCGCTGACTTCATCGCTTTGGCTACGCGCGCGATGCGCGCGCCCAGCGCCGCACACAAATCCTTCTCCTCGGCGCTCAAGGGCGCGTCATTATCGGCGCCCGCGGTGTGGCTAGGACCATAAGGCGTGCCGCCGCCCCGCGTGCTGAACAGCGCGGATTCGGTATAGGGCAGGCCCACGATCAGCATGCCGTGGTGCATCAGCGGCAGCATCATCGACAGCAAGGTGCTCTCCTGACCGCCGTGCGGGCTGGCCGTGGATGTGAACACGCCGGCCGGTTTGTCCACCAGCGCACCCGAAAGCCATTGTGCGCTGGTCTGATCCAGAAAATACTTTAGCGGCGCGGCCATGTTGCCGAAGCGCGTGGGGGAACCCAGCGCCAGGCCGGCGCACTGACTCAAGTCGTCAAGCGTGGCGTAAGGCGGGCCAGCGGGGGGGACATCATCGTCTACTGCTTCTGACACCGAGGATACCGCAGGTACGGTGCGCAGCCGCGCGCGCATGTCCGCGATTGATTCCACGCCGCGCGCGACGCGCCGCGCCATGTCGGCGGTGGCTCCGTGCCGGCTGTAATAAAGCACCAGCACGTCGTTCATTGCGCCGCGCCGCGCACAAGGCTTGGTCGTATCGAAATAATCATAGATAATGCCGTGCTGATGTTGGCAATAATTTTGCGCTATCCCTAGCGGCGGGGATAACGCATCCCCCCGTTCGTCATTGCGCAGGTTCGAGTCCGCGAGATGCTTGAGATGAGCAGGTCTGTTTCAGAATATACCGCATCGATGGCGCACGTAGATGCGTGAGCGTGTCGGCCGCATGCGCCGCTACCTGCTGTTGCTCATGCCGTTGCTGGCTATGGGCTGCGCGTCCACGCCGCCCGTGCAGGAAATGAGCAACGCGCGCCAGGCCATACAGGCGGCCCGCGCCGTGCACGCTGACCAGCGGGCGCGCAGCGCCTACGTCAAGGCGCAGGCGCATATTCTCCACGCGGAGTCGGCGCTGGAAAACGGCAATTATCAGGATGCGCGGGAACACGCCAACTGGGCGAAAACGCACGCCCTGGAAGCGCGCCAGCGGACGCTGATGCGGGCGGCGGGCGATGAATCCATCGAGTGATTGCCATCGATGCCGCGGCTGCCCGGGATCCCGACTGGTCGCGCGCCTAGTGAAATGAATTCCGGCGCCGGCAAGAGCGTACGGTTTGTCGTGAGCGGCACAGTGCAGGGCGTGTTCTTCCGCGCCGCCACGCAGGAGCAGGCCCGTAGGCTGGGACTCGCTGGTTATGTCAAAAACCTGCATGACGGCCGGGTCGAAGTGCATGCGCGCGGCGCGAGCGGTGCCGTGGAGGCGCTGGAGCGCTGGCTGTGGCAGGGCCCGCCTAACGCAGAAGTAACCGCGGTGGAGGTCGCGCACGCAGCCCCCGCGTCGGCAGGGCAGCCGGCGCAGGGAAGCTTCGACGTCCGCTAGCCGCGGGGGTTGCTGAGCAATATTTTCAAGCTTTTTGTAAAAGTTACCGGTATGACGTTTGACTCACCAT
The DNA here is from genome assembly GCA_013696315.1 of Gammaproteobacteria bacterium. Classification (NCBI taxonomy): domain Bacteria; kingdom Pseudomonadati; phylum Pseudomonadota; class Gammaproteobacteria; species Gammaproteobacteria bacterium. The sequence goes on from JACCYU010000084.1 coordinate 4,100, forward strand.
CGGGTTGCCCGTGGTTCGCCGTATTTTTAACTGATTTATTGCGTCAAGCGATGTGGAACGGATATTGCTGCCAACAGAGTTACAAGTTGAACCAGGATTTCTGTCCGGCCACTGAAGCGATGTACATGCGAAACATGATACTACCTGCCGCGTTGGCCATGTTGATTACGCTAGTAATCGCCGGTTGCGCGCAGGACATGGAAGACGCGGGTGAAGAGATCGACGAGGCCGCCGAAGAGGCCGGCGACCGCGCGGAGGATGCGACCGACTAGCCATCCTCACCATCACAATGTGCATTGCGGAGATCTATACGCCTCCGATGACGGTCGTCCCCTCCCCCCTTGGACCGTCATGTTGGGCCGGTTGCCAAAACAACCGGCTCATTTTTTTGAGTGCATAAAAATTTCCTGGATAGACACCCTGCGGAGCATAATAATCCCGCCGTGTGCGCGTATTCTCTGTAGATCGACCGCTAGAGATCGAAAAACACGCCCAGGCCCCAGAAGCTCAATGGCGTATCGAAAAACTGGCCGTTCGGTGAGAAGCCGTTGAAGCGTTCCAGCATCAGCCGCAACTCGCGCCCGCCGTTCCGCCGCCATGCCAATCCCAGCAGATAGGACTGATTGACTTCCCAGTCCTGCTGCTCGAAGCCCTGAAAGTCGGCGGCGCCGACCAAATCGAGTTCGCCGAGCGCACCTGGCCAGCGGGTTTCCAGTCCAGCGTGCCAGTGCGCGGGGTCGAGGCCCGGGTTGGCCGAAAAAATATAGCCCCCGCCGCCATATATGCGTATGCCGCGCAGCTCGTAGGCGAGCAGCAGCTCCGCATCCTCGTAGCTCAAATTGATGCGCTCGACCCCCGGATTGCCGAGCAGGAATTCGTGGCCCAGATGCGAGCTCTGGTGATAGACCCGGCCGCGCGCGGAGAGCGCGCCGCGTCTGTAGCTCGCCGGAAAGCCGATTACGAAGGCGGTGTTGATCAGGTTCAGAGATGCGGTGTCCAGGTTGAACAGCGAGAAAATGCCGGCCTGTATGCCGATCTCGAAACGGCCCGCGCGCGTAGCCGTTCTCGCCAGCGCGAAAGAGTCCCCGATTGAGGCCAGGCCCGCATTGAAATTCCCGCCGGGGATGTAATGCGCCTGATAGTGGGCGGCGAAACGCGGCTGGCGCGAATCGGCCATCAACGCCGGGAACAGTTCACCCGCCGGCAGCGCGACCTCGTCACTGACGATCGGTGCGGGTGTTTCACTTCTTTTAGACGCCTGCACGGCAGTGCAGGGCGGCCCGCGCCACTTTACTCGCGCGATGTTCGCCAAGCCGGTCAGCGCTTGTTCAAGCGCCTGGCGCTGTCTTGGTTGTACGCACTCCTGGGCGCGCAGTATCGCGTTGCCGCCCATGACGGTCAGCACCTTTACGGGAGTACTTTTGAAGCGTGCGTCGAGCAGGCCCTGTGCGTAGCCTCGCCCATAATCATCACCAGGATCGTCCGCGCTTGCGCCGGCCGCGAACAACAACGTGGCTGAGAGCGCAATAGATCTGAGCATGAGGCAAGGCGCCGGAGAACGTAATCCGAGAACGGCTCAGTTGTACAAAACAACGGGATGCACTAACCGACAACGGCTGCATCTATAGGCAACAGGCTCGATGAGTGAAGCAGCCTCCTTGGCGTTACGAACCCGAAACCCAGTGCGGCGAATGGCGGATATCGTTGCCCCGCGGCCCGCCCATCATCCGGACTCTATACAATACCCGCGAAAGCCAGCACCGCGATTACGACCACAAAATGACACCGATTATGTAGAAAACGTTATATCCCATGCCTGTTCTCCGGTTTTTTCTGGTACGCACGCCGCGGCAACTAATGTGCCGCGGGTTTTGGTCCTGCCACCCTGAGTATAGGCTATTCCGGTGTTAGACTTTAAGCTCGTGAATTTATGTGAAAGGCGCTGCGTAGTCCCAGCGCGAAGTCGCGCTGGCGCAATAACCAAGAGGGGCCCCTCACCGGGAGAACAACTTGCCTGACCCCGAACACGCCGAATCCCGCCACAGCCCGGTAACTCGCGATAAGTCCGAAACCCACGATGACAAAGGGCAGCCGGAAGCGAACGACGTAACACCCGCTGGCACGGGTTTCCCTATCGTGGGTCTGGGCGCCTCGGCAGGCGGGCTCGAAGCCTTTAGCAGTTTTTTCGACAACATGCCGCCGGATAGCGGAATGGCTTTCGTGCTGGTGATGCATCTCGCGCCGGACCGCGAAAGCCGTGTGGCGGAACTGCTCGCGGGGCACACGGAAATGGCCATACATCCGGCGCGCGATGGCATGCGGGTCGAGCCGAACACTGTTTACGTCATCCAGCCGGATAACGTCCTCACCATCCGCGAGGGCGTGTTGCATGTCACCGCACCCGCCCCCCCGCGCGAGCATCGCCACCTCATCGACGAGTTTTTCTCCTCGCTGGCCGCGGCGCAGGGTCGCAATGCGATCTGCATCGTGCTGTCCGGCACCGGCACGGACGGCACGCGGGGGCTGTGCGCGATCAAGGAACTGGGCGGCATCACCATGACCCAGACCGAGGCTCGCTATGGGGACATGCCGCACAGCGCCCACGCCACCGGACTCGGCGACTACCACCTGCCGGTGGAGGAGATGCCGGCTTCCCTGCGCGAATACGCGGCGCACATCGGCCGGGTCGATAACGAGAGGGTGATCGAGCGGCTGCGCGGCAATGGCCGTGAACAGCTTGGCCGCATTCTGGCCATGCTGCGGTCACACACCTGGCACGACTTCAGCCACTACAAGGAAACCACCATCCTCCGCCGCATCGAGCGACGCATCCAGGTCACCCAAAAGTCCTCGCCGGACCAATACGTCGAGCTCTTGCGCGAATCGCCCGATGAGATCGGGCGGCTGTTCAGCGACATGCTGATCGGCGTGACTCAGTTCATGCGCGACGATGAGGTCTTCGAGGCGCTTGAAAGCAAGGTTGTGCCGGAGCTTTGCGCACACAAGAGCGCGGGTGAAAACGTGCGCGTCTGGGTGCCCGGTTGCGCCAGCGGCGAGGAGGCCTATTCACTGGCCATCCTGTTCCTGCGCGAAATAGGCCGCGGCGATCACGATCTCAGCCCGCAGGTGTTCGCCACCGATATCGATAGCAAGGCGCTGGACGCCGCCCGCGCCGCCATTTATCCGGAGTCGATTACCGCGCACCTGACCGGCGAGCAGCTCGAGCATTACTTCCGCAAGCACGGCCATGGCTATCGGGTCGTCAAGCGCGTGCGCGAGGCGTGCATCTTCTCGAAACACGACCTCATCAGGGATCCGCCGTTTTCGCGGCTGGACATGATTTCCTGTCGTAATGTACTCATCTACATGACCCACACCCTGCAACAGCGCCTGATCCCCATTTTCCACTACGCGCTGCGACCCGGCGGCGTGCTGCTGCTGGGACCTTCCGAGACCGTCACGCGCTTTGAGCATCTGTTCGAACCCATCGACCACAAGCAACGCCTGTTCCGTCGCCGAGACTTATCCGTGGCACCCCGGTTCGATTTTCCGCTGGGTAGTTACGGCGATTCGACCAATGCGCGCGAAACCGGCAGCGAGGAGCGTCAGCGTAACCGCGAAAACAGTGTCAGCCGCCAGGCGGAGCGCTATCTGCTGGAGCAGTACGCGCCATCCTGTGTAGTGGTCGATAGCCGCTATGAAGCGGTCTATTTTGCGGGCAACACCGGGCAATATCTGCAGCCGCCGTCCGGCGCGCCGGATAACGCGGTACTGAACATGGCCCGCCACGGGCTCAAAAACCAGCTCCGCCAGGCGCTCGATGATGCGGCGCGTACTCAGCAGCCGGTGGTGCGCGAAGACGTCCACGTGAGAACCAACGGCGAATACGAAATCATCCGCCTGCGCGTGCGTCCGATCCCGCGCCTTGAACAGCGGGCCGATTATTACGCGGTGATTTTCGAGTCCGGTGACCCGCGGGGCGGGGAAGTGCCGCGGGCAAAGCCGCCCGAGCCGCCGGCGGTGGAACAGTAACAATCGCTGGTCCAGCAACTTGAGTCGGAGTTGGAGAGCACGCGGCGCCATCTGCGGGATACTACTGAAGATATGGAATCTTCTAACGAGGCGCTGAAATCGGCCAACGAAGAGCTGATGTCCACCAACGAGGAGCTGCAGTCCGCCGCCGAGGAGCTGGACACCTCGAAAGAAGAGCTGCAATCGGTGAACGAGGAACTGAGCTTCGCCAACGAGGAACTGCGGCGCAACAACGACCATCTCTCGCGCGCCAACAGCGACATCAAGAATCTTTTCGACAACACGCAGATTGCGATGATGTTTCTGGACAAGGACCTTCACATCCGCAGCCTCACGCCGCGCATGAGCGATCTTTATAACCTGCGGGCATCGGATACCGGACGCTCGATTACGGATATTCGCGCCAGGCATGACTACACGGACTTAGAGACTGACTTTAAGCGCGTGCTCGACACCCTCGAGCCGGTGGAGCGCAGTGTGCACACCGCCGATGGCGAATACGTGCTGCGCATCCTGCCCTACCAGACGCTGGATGGCCACATCGACGGCGTGGTGATGACGTTCATCGACATTACCAGCCTCACGCGGGCACGCGCGGATATCGAAGCGTTGACCGAGGCGCGGGCGCGGCGCGCCGGCGAGCTGGAGGCGATGCTCTCCGTGTTGCCTGTGGGCGTGCTGATCTGCGCCGACGCGAAGTCGGGGCAGGTACGCACGAACAGGATGGGCGCCGAAATTCTGGGAGTGACCGAAGGCGCTGAAATCTCCGGCCGCGGGAGGCCACCCCCGTTCAAACTGTTACGCGATGACAGCACCGTGGCGAGCGCGGAGTTTTCGCTGCAAAGAGTGCTCGAAACTGGCGAACCCCTGCGGCACGAGGGTTTGCGGGTGCAGCGCGCCGACGGCGCCGTGCGCGACATTGAACTTTCGGCGTGGCCGGTAAAAGACGAGGAGGGCGCGCTGTGCGGCGCGGTCGGTGTGTTCACCGATGTGACCGAGCGCAAGCGGCAGATCGATTTGTGGAAGGCCCAGCAGTCCGCGCTTTCCCGGCTCGCCCTGTTCGCCTTCGGCGAAAGCGACATCGCCGCGGTTCTGCGACAGGTCGTCACCTGTCTGTGCGAGGTGCTGGAAGGCGCGCGCTGCGAGGTATGGCGGCTGCACGCGGAGCGCAATGAGCTGGTGCTGGCAGCCACCTCGACTGACGTGGCCATTGATACGAAAACGCAGGCCGTACCCGCCGATGCCGGTAATTTATTCGGTTACACTCTGACCAGCGAACTTCTTGTCGTCATCGAAGACGCAACGGCTGAGACTCGCTTTGCGTATCCATCCCACCTGCGCCGCGAGGGTATGGTGCGCGGTCTGAGTGTGGCGGTAAAAGCGGATGGCGGGCTGTGGGGGGTGCTCTGTGTACACGATCACCGGCGGCGGAAATTTCTGGTCTACGACACGAACTTCCTGCAATCGGTCGCGGATCTGCTGGGCGGTGTGTTGCGACGAAAAGCATTGGAGATCGGTCACGGGGAAGCTCAACGCCGGCAGGCGTTGGCCGAGGCCGAGGATCGGGTGCGCCAGGCCGAACGACTGGCGTCGCTGGGGACCTTGGCGGCCGGCATCGCGCACGAGGTCAACAACCCGCTGAACTCCATTCTCATGAACGCCGAACTAGGAATCGTGTCGCTGCAAAACGAGCGTGCCCGCGAGAAGCTGCCCAGACTGCTGGATACGATCATCAAGGAGGCGCGTCGCGGCGGGGCCATTACCCGTAACGTTTTGCAGTTTGCCAAGGCCGATCAATTCACGCCCAAGCGTCTCGCGGACCTGAACAATCTCATTCTCCGCGCACGGGACTATGTGGCACCGGTATTGCACGATTCCACCGTGGAACTCGAATTTGCCCTGGAGCCCGCATTGCCGCGGATCGAGCTGAACCAGATCGCTTTGGAGCAGGCCATGGTCAATCTCATTAACAATGCCGTTCAGTCTGGCGGCTCGAAGGTGAAGATCGAGACTGCACGTGAGAAGGATTACGCGCGGGTGACGGTCACCGACGACGGGCGTGGCATTCCGGAAGCGGAGCTTCAGCATATTTTTGACCAGTTCTACACGACGCGCCGCTCGCAGGGTGGCTCCGGGCTGGGCCTGAGCCTGGTGCACCGCATAATCGCCGACCACGACGGCACGGTCGAAGCACGGCGCCGGAAGGGCAGGGGAACGCAGTTTATATTGCGGTTGCCGCTTGGCGATAAGGATGCGTAATCTGCCGCAGATAGACTGGAAGGACAGTGTGGGCGAAATGAAGAAAATGCTGATCGCCGAGGACGAAGTCCACGCGCGGGAAGCGCTGGCGGCGTTTTTCGAAAGTCAGGGTTTCGAGGTGCGCTGCGCCTCCGACGGCGAACAGGCGCTCAATATCGGTAACGAGTTCGTGCCCGATGTGCTCATAACCGATTGGTTGCTGGAGGGCGAATTCAGCGGCGTGGGTGTCGCGCGCGCGCTGGCGCAGGCCGCGCCGCACACGGCGATTATTCTGGTCTCTGGACATCCGATAGCGGAGCTGCGCGCGATCACCGGTGACCTGGAGGTGGAAGCCTACATGGAGAAACCGATCAGCCTGTTCGACCTCAACGCCGTCGTGGAGCGCGCGGCCCAGAAAGAGCACAAGAAAGCGGCCACATGAACACCACGTGCCCCTTATGAGGGCAGTGATGACGCGCACAAACGCCAGCCGGTTCCGGGCCGCAATCGGTTGTCCCTGATTAGTGGCCGCTGATTGGTCGCCCATGATTTAGCCGCGATGGCCAAGCGCGCCTGTAAACGCGGCGAAACGTGCATACTTCCTGACCATAATTCTGAATCGCGCATGATGATCCCCCGTTCCTGGCGCGGCGCAATGGCCGTGCTTTGCATTCTGTTCGTGGCCGGTTGCCAGACCGCTTATTACAACGCGCTGGAAGAATTCGGTTTTCACAAGCGCGACCTGCTCGTTAGCCGCGTGCAGGACGCGCGGGATTCGCAAGCCGCGACCAAGGAGCAGTTCGAGTCCGCGCTGGCGGCATTCCAGAGCGTGGTGGATGTGGACGGCGGCGAACTGGAGACGCAATATGGACAGCTTAACGCCGAATATGAGCGCAGCGAGCTGCGCGCGCAGGCGGTGAGCGATCGTATTGACGCTGTGGAAGGTGTCGCCGAGGCGCTGTTCGACGAATGGTACGCAGAGCTGGATCAATACAGTGACCCGGATTTGCGCGCGGACAGCGAACGCAGCCTGGAAGCCACACAGGACCGGTATGAAATGCTGATGGACGCCATGTACCGCGCCGAGGACAGCATGGAACCCGTGCTCGCTGCGTTGCGCGATCAGGTGCTGGCGCTCAAGCACGACCTCAACGCGCAGGCAATCGCGTCGTTGCGCGGCGAACGCGCCACGGTGGAGGCCGATGTGGCGGCGCTGGTGGCCGAGATGGAGGCCGCAATCAGGGAAGCCGAGACGTTTCTGGCCGAGGTCGATCGTACACCCACACCCTAACCCTCTCCCGAGCGGGGAGGAATGGGCCTGATTCCTTCCCGTTTCAGGGGAAAGGCTAGGATGGGAGTGTCTTCGCCTCGGCGAGACGCTGACGGGCAATCTCGATATCGGCGCGCACCTGTTGCAGGTAATCGCGGGTGTCCGCCGGCAAGTCCTGTCGCAGGGCTGTCGCTATCATCGTGTCGATTCCGCCCTCGACGTGTTCGCGCTCGGTCAAAAGCTCGATGCGTTTGTCGGCCGATAAGGTGGCCTTCAGCCGCGCGAGCAGGCGCGCGACGGTTTCGCGGTCGCCATCCGCGTTGCGCGGTAGACCCCCCAGATTCCGAATATGGGATTCGAGCTCATCGGCGATGTCGCGGCGCTGTTGCGCGAGTTCACGGAACAGCGCCGCGGTGGCGTCCGGTTCCAGCATGCCGGCGGCGTCGTCGTAATGATCGGCGGCGTCCTTGATGTTCACGAGCACATCGTTGAGAGCGATCTGGGCATCATTGAGCAGCATCGGGGATCCTCGCGCATGGGTGCTCTTAAGGTCGAAGCGACGATTGCGTGGGACACGTCAACCGCTGCTTACATGAGTATAAAGCTTTGCGCGCCGTCCGCACGCGCGGAGATAGTGAACAACAATTCGCGAGTCTTTATACTGCGCGCGCATGGACATCCCCCCGAGTCATCCGCTATTGATCCTGCTGGTCGCTGTCCTGACTATTCTCATGGTATGGCGATTATCATGGTGGTTGCTGCGCCTGGGCGGGCGCGCGAGCGTCGCACTCGTGTCGCAGTTTCCCGCCACGCAGATCATGGCGCGCACCCATCCGCTACGCGCCGCGCTGTCTCGCCGTGCGCCCCGCACTTACGCCTTTATCGTCAGGCGGCTGACACCGCGGCACTTCGAAGGTCTGCCGCTGACCCTGATGGTGGTGGCGGCGTTATACCTGATCTTTCTGCTGGGCGGGCTGATCGAAGACGTGGTGGAAGCGGAAGAGATCGTGGCGTTCAACGAGGCGATCAACGGTTCCTTCGGACCTTACCGCACGCCCTATCTGGTCGAGGTCTTCGCATGGATTACGGACCTTGGCGGCATGCCCGCGCTGACCTTGGTCGCGTTCGTCACCACCGGTTTTCTCTGGACCTTGCACCGCGGATTTCTGATCCTGCCGCTGTGGGTGACGATCCTCGGCGCGAACGCCACCACGTGGGCGGGCAAGTTCGGTTTCGACATGGAGCGTCCGGAGTTCGCGACGTCCGTGACGGCGCTGTCGCCGTCTTTTCCCAGCGCGCACGCCACCGGCTCCATGGCCGTGCTTGGTTTCATCGCTTACTTGCTGGCCCGCGATCTCAAGCATTCGCGCGAGCGCTTCGAAGTGGCGTTCTGGAGCCTCACTCTGATCATTCTGATCAGCATCAGCCGCATATTCTTGAGCGTGCACTTTGCCAGCGACATCGCCGCGGGCCTGCTGATCGGCGGCTTCTGGCTACTGGTGGGTTTCGCCATCGCCGAGCGCGCGCGTCTGGCCCACGCCGGAAACAGAGGCGATACGCCAATATAACGCCGCCGGTGTTGTCAGCGTAACGGTAACGGGTCGATGCTTGATTAGCGATTGTCAGGGCTTCGACGGCGCGGCTTGCGTGTCTGAAGCCGCGGGCTGAGTGTCCCGCGGCTTTTTTTCGGCCTGCGCGGGCCATCGATCCTCGTCGAAGCCACGCATCTGTTCCAGCGCGGCCTGGCTGCGATCGAGTACGAAGATTTCGCGGTCCGCGGGCACGCGCAGGTCCTTCCACGGTACAGCCACCAGTTTCTCGCCCAGGCCCATCACGCCGCCGGCGCTGATCGCCACATACGCGATCTGCCCAGTATCGGGATTCAGGGCGATGTTTTCGATCGAGCCCAGCGGCTGGTCCTTGAGGTTAACCACCTCTGCGCCGACCACGTCCTCTGCTTTCAAAATCTTCTCTATCTTGCTCACGGGTCTGGCGCTATGCAGATAGGCTAACCGCTGAGACAGTTCGCGCCGTGTCTCGATCTTTTGCGCCACGTCGTCCAGCAGTTCGTCCATGCCGTCGGCGATGGCGGCGCACTCCGCTTCGCGACCGCGCTGATAAAACACCAGTGCCGCGTCGCGCAGCTGCCGCAGCTCGGTCTTGAGCGCATTGGGATAAGGACCTTGTTCGCCGCGCTCCACGAGCGCGTCTACCTGACTATCACAGCCGCCACCTACAGTGCAGCCCCAGGGAAGCAGCGCGGTCAACGCAACACCAGTGATTATACGGATGATCATCAAATTTCCTTCGATTCAGTCATTGGGAGCGCCCCACTCTCGCGGACCGGGACAAACCAGCCAGCGGTGGCGCCGCGTTCGGCGCGGCCCGCTGTGGTCCAGGTCGGTACGAACCGTGGAGGTAGCCAAAAGTGTAATCCAATTTTCGCCACGTTACGGCACAGCACTTCATGGTTCGCAAACGCGTTTCCACGGCAATGGCCTGGCCGGCGGTGTAATTTGTCATTCGATGTCGAAATTTTTAATTCAATGCCGATGGGGGGTGACGTATACTTTAAATTATGGAGCCTGACCGACGCAGCGGGTGTCCCTTTTTCGTCGGCACCGGATATCTGCATCAGTACCAAAAGCAGAGTCTTTAATAACACTAAAGGAGGTTCAACAATTGCGACGATTAGCAGGTGTCGCGTGCACCGCCGCGATCAGGGGGAAAATATAACTCGTGACAGATGTCCTGATAGTCGACGATGACTCGGCGTTCGGTCCCGAGCTTGCGAATTACGTGCGTCAGGAAGGTTATTCGGCGCGCACGGCGGCCACCTTGCACGATGCGCGTACGGTGCTGGCCGAAGGACTGCCCGAATTGCTGCTGATCGACCTGCAGCTCCCCGACGGCAGCGGGCTTGACCTCATTAGAGAACTTCCCAACGGCGGCGGCACGCAGGTGGTGGTGCTGACGGGCTACCCCAGCGTGGACTCGGCGGTCGAGGGATTGCGCGCCAACATTGCCGACTATATGACCAAACCAATCGATATGCAGCTGTTCCACGACTGCCTGACGCGAGTGTGCGGCGTTCCGCGTATACAACCTCCGCTACAGGAAGAGCGCCGCCGGTTTCGCGCCTTCGTGGGCAATTCCAAAGCCATGCGCCGGGTGTACCTGATGATCGGCAAGGTCGCGCAGACCGATGCGACCGTGCTGGTGCAGGGTGAGAGCGGGACCGGCAAGGAACTGGTCGCGCAGGCCATACATACTTTGAGCGCGCGCAGCCACGCTCCGTTTCTGGCGCTCAACTGCGGCGCCGTGCCGCAGGAGCTGATCGGCAACGAGCTGTTCGGCCACGAACGCGGCGGTTACACGGGCGCCAGCCGCCAGCACAAGGGCTACTTCGAGCGCGCGCAAGGCGGCACCCTGTTGCTGGACGAGATCACCGAGATGCCGCTGGAGCTGCAGGTGAATCTGCTGCGCGTGCTGGAGACAGGTAAGCTCACGCGTATCGGCGGTGACAAGGAGATCGACATCGACGTGCGCCTGGTGGCGGCGACCAATCGCGATGCGCGCCGCGCGGTCGCCGACGGCCGGCTGCGTGAAGATCTGTTCTACCGACTACAAGTGTTTCCCATCCACATGCCGCCGCTGCGCGAACGCCTGGATGACATCCCGCTGCTGGTCGAGCATTTTCTGGGTCGGCTCAATGCCAAGGCGCAATCGAACAAGCGCATGACGGACGGGGCGCTGGCGTGCATGGCCCGCCATGCTTGGCCCGGCAACGTGCGCGAACTCAAGAATATGCTGCATCGCATTTTTATTCTGTCGGAGCACGATATCCAGGCCGCGCTATTGTTGCAGATGCCGGAGTTCGCAAACCCGTCGCGCGAAATCGCCGACGATGAGGTTTCCGCTCTGAATGGCAACGCCATCATGAACGTCACGCCGCTGGAAGACGCCGAGCGGCGCCTGATTCTGGACACCCTGGCGGAATGCAACGGCGA
>JACCYU010000085.1 GCA_013696315.1 Gammaproteobacteria bacterium
TCGATGCCGGGCGCTTGCCTTCCGAAACGCGCGTCTTGAAACTGCCTCTTATCACGGCTGACAAAGCCTTCCTTGCTGCCAGAAAGGTACTGCGCCGCCTTTAAGTACCAACCTGCCACATAGTCTAAGTCGCCGACGGCTTTCATGCCTTTAGCAACAGTTTCCAGGTCTTCGCGCTGCTCCGTTGTCCTATAGTGTTTACCCACAAAAGGCGGATTGCCAAGGATGTAGTTCAGGCGGTCGGGCGGTACGAAGGCTTCCCAGTCCAGCCGCAGCGCGTTGCCGTGCCGGATAGTGGCGGACTTATCGAGTGGTAAGCGGTCGAAGAATTCGCCAAACTCGCGGCCGGCTTCCACGTTCATCTGATGATCCGTCAGCCACATGGCGACTTGGGTGACCTGCGCCGGGAATTCCTCGATCTCGATGCCGTAGAACTGATCCACGTTGACCTGCAAGGCTTCGAACACGCGGCCGATGGCGGCGCCGAATTTGGCGGCTTCGCGCAGCACGTCCAGTTCCAGCTTGCGCAGCTCGCGATAGGTGATAACGAGGAAATTGCCGCAACCGCAGGCGGGATCGAGAAAACGTAGCCGTCGGAGCTTGTCGTGAAAGGCGTACAACTTGTTCTTGTGGTTTTTGACCTTCTCGAACTCGGCGCGCAATTCATCCAGGAACAGCGGGTCGATCACCTTTCTGATGTTTGCCTCGGACGTGTAGTGCGCGCCGAGCTGGCGGCGGCGATCTTTCGCGTCCAGTTCGACTACTTTCTGGAACATGGCGCCGAAAATCGCGGGCGAGATGTTCTTCCAATCCACGTTGCAACAATCGAGCAACAGCCCGCGCATGTCGCCGCTTAATTCCGCGATGGGCAAGCTTTCCTCGAACAAGCGGCCGTTGATGTAGGGAAACGGGCCGAACTCTTCTTCGAGTGACTTCTGGCGCTTCGCGCGCGGGACATTCAGGGTTTGAAATAGCCTCGCGATAAGCGCGCCGGTATCAGCGCCATCTTCTCGGGTTCGCTCGACCAGTTCCAAAAAGCTGTCCTTCGGCGAGAACAGTCCCGTGTCGTCCGCGAACAGGCAGAACAGCACGCGCACCAGAAACATCTGCAACACATGGCCCGCCTTGCCTTTTTCGTCGAGACCGTAGCCGTAGTTTTTGAGGGCGTCGTGCAGTTCGCCCAAAAGCTGCACGGCCTTGATATTGAGCGGGTCTTCGTCGCGAACTTTGATCTTGCTGTAGCCGGCGATGAAGCCGAACAGCGAAATCCGCGCGGGCAGCTCGCTGAGGTTGAACTCGGCAAGGTCGTTGTGTTCGAGGTCGTACAGCCGGAAGCACTGAAAATCGGAAGCGATGACATAGCGCGGCAGCTCAATGTCGCTCAGACCATCGAAGTAGTTCGTCGCCTGAGTATGCGCGGCGTCGGGGTCTTGATCAGCGCTCTTGTGCTCCGTGAGTAACGTGCCCGGCCAGAACACGTCGATGCGCCCTTTCCCGCGCTTGCCAAATCGTTCGACGGCCTTCTCGAAGCGAATGCCCGTGCGTTTGCGATTGACGCCGAAGACTTCGAAGAACTCGTTCCAGAAGGTCTGCGCCTCGGCGCGCTCGGAAGTCTCGTCTTTCCAATCACGCGCGAATGTCGTGGCGCGATTGCGGATTTCAGGCCAGGAGAGCGCGGGCATCAGGCTTCTGAGCGATAAATGAGAGAGTTAGAGAAAAGAAGTAAATCGCGACCCTCATGCGTAAGCAAGCCTCCGAACTTCGGACGCACAAACGGCTCGCGACCCACTTTGATATCGCGCAGGACGCCGATGTCGGCCAATGACTTGAGATCGCCGGAAGCCGTCTGGCGCTGCACAGTGCGTTCGCCCACCAGCTTCACGTAACCGACAGTAATGACAGGTCCTGTAAGATTTGATGGGGATCCATCAAGTTGTGTGTCGATTATTCCGCATTTTTTCGACATATTGAAGCCGCGCGCAACCTCGCGTGTTGCAGATCGTTCCGGAGATCGCCGAACTGTCAGCCAGGCTGGAAGGATTCCGATCCGGCTGACCGCATTATCGCGGCCACCGCCGTCTTCCACGACGCAACATTGATCACGCGCGACGAAAAGCTGCGAGATGCTGGCCTGCCGGTGAATATGGTGGGGTGAACGAGCCACCGTGGCTTGCACTGCTATAAATTATATTGAGCCTGATCCTTTTTCTCCTTTTGCAGTCAGCTGTCAAACGCACATCCGCGCGCACCGGGCATCCGAGCGTCGCCCTACGGCGACAAATTGCCGTTTTGCAGCATGGCACCCCTCGTTGAACCATCTCCTGCCCCAATAAGAGAATTAACCGGTGGGTTGTAGCTCTATGGCGACACTTAGAACTTACCAAGGTCTGGTAAGTTACGGCTCACCAAACTAATAGTGTCGCTCTTAGGGGCCAAAAATTGAGAAATTGTTGTTTATAAACAAAGCGATCTCACTAGCTACAACAACCTCAACGTTGAAAAATTAACTCGCTCAAGCGAGATAGCCGGAAGAGTCGGTTAACTAACTGATTGCTGGTTTATTTATTACTTTAATGGGCTTCGCTATAAAAAGTGGTGGCACCTCGCTTGCAGCGGCCGACCCCGCAGCGTGACCTAGCGTCTGCGTGGCGGCCGTCTGATTGGCTGTTGCAAATCTTTACTACTAACTCACAGGGGCGTTTTGTGAAAGTAAAATTTATTAGTTGTACTACGCTCGGCATGGCCATTGGTCTGGCCGTCACTGCCGCGCAGGCAGAAGTTATCTTAGCCGACAAATTCGAAGCTTATTCACTGGAAGGAATTGGGTTGCCAAGCGATGGATGGGCAATAACCAATGCCGAAGTTGATACGGGCAACTACGCAGCCATGCACACGCTGCAGGCGGTAACGATCAAGCCACAACAAACCGCGAACCTGTTCACTACAGCCGCTGTCAGTGAGCATCGGATCGGCGAGAGGGGCAGGGCACGTTCGGAAATAGCACTGAAGGGAGACCTGGAACGCGGCAAGAACTATGCGATTCGTTTCAGTAACAAAGTGTCCAATCCTTACTCGAATTTGATTGTATTTCAGCTACACAAGCGAAGGGAGGCGAACGATCCAACGGGACATCAACCCCTCCAGCTGCATGTGCGCGATGGCCGTTGGGTTTTGTCTATCCATAGCAATTCCGGAAGAGGTAAACGGTTCGACCTCGGCGCGATCGACAACAGCAAGTTCACGGACTGGGAGCTCAAAATCAAGCTCTCGTCGGGGGATGACGGAAGCGTTCAAGTATCGAGAGATGGTCAAGGCGTCCTAGATTACCGTGGCCCCAACGACTTTCGCGGCGCAAGAGGTCCATATGTAAAATTCGGCGTATACAGGCCCGGTAAGTCTTGTTGCGGAGGAAGCCAGACCGCGTACTACGATAATGTGAACGTTTCTAGCGAAGAAGAGCCTCCTGCTGCTGCGAAACGTCGCCGCAACCGGTAGTTAACATCAACCCGCTAAGGTCATTGGTCAAGGATCGGCCAATGGCCTTTTAGTTGTCAGGCGGACGGAGCTGCCTACAGATATCGAACATCAAGGCTTACGCACGCAAGGCGTTGGTATTCATGTAAGCGCGTTCAACAACGTCGGGTCCGCGGGCCGGTTGTTCGCTCAGCGCATCTTTAGATGGTACTTAAGCGTCAGTCGGGGAGAACCAGGCTTCCGCCGCCTTCAAGGTCGCCGGTCAAGCTTAACCGGCGACATTACAGGCTCCACATTTTCTGAGGACTCAGCGCTCCGCACGACATTCGCCCAGCCGCGTCGCCTCGACGCGTTGCGAGAAAGTCATGTTTTTGCCCCCCATCTGGATTTCAAGCACACCTGAGACGTGATCCCCGGTTTCTCTTAGTCGAGCCGCGCCGGTCGGCGCCTGTGAGCTACGGCAGGTGAGGGGATAGTAAACCGGGTCACGACCGTTGCCAGCGCCGAGTTCGCAGCCATCGAACGACTGGTGCCGCAGGATCGGAAAGAATGCTTCTGGTAGGTCGGCGCGCAGGCATTGCCGCTCGCGGGAGTTGGCGTAGCGCAGGTTGTCTTCGAGATGCGGCATGAGCGTCTCGTTGCTGATTTCATAAAGTCCGGGCGAGACGGCCTGGCTCGATGTCCATGCGGTCGCGCCGAGCAGCGCGATCTTCAGTGACAGGATAATCCGCAGACTACGTGAACGTCGGCGCAAACCAGCTAAAGGCGATACTCGCTTAACCAGGCGCGTTCCTTGCATGGTGCGAATCACTCGCCCTTCGAAGGCGTTGAAAAATACTTAACGTCGAAGGGTCGCGAGTAACGTAGATACAAGACGCACGGTTCTTTAGCGCCGCACTTCAAGCCGTGCGGCGGTGCATTGCCCGGAAAGCTGATATAGGCGGGGCCGTCGAACGTGGTTTCCGTCCCATCGTGGGCGATCAAGGTAAACGCGCCCTCGATCCAGACGTAAACTTCGTCACTCGTGTGGCTATGACTGCGCACGTGGTAGCCGGGCGGTAAGCGCAACAGTAACTCACTAGCGCCCGCGCCAAGATCGCCTCGAAGCACCGCGATTTCGGCGCCCGGCGCGAGACCCTTCACTTCCAGTGGCTCCCACACGACCCTGGTGATATCGACGATCGTCTGATCCTCGCCAAAGGACAACGGCTTTATGTTTGATCCAGGTTCGTGGGCAAACAGCGAGTCTGCGCTCCCGATCGCCAGCAGCGCGCTCAACGTTAAAAGTCGGAATGATTTCATCGTCTATCTCCAGGGTTTCGGTCCGGGTTCTCACGATCCAGCAGCGCGCGTTTGCGTTCCACGCCCCAGCGATAACCGGAAAGCGCGCCGTTTTGCCGCACCACCCGGTGACATGGAATGGCGACGGCGATCGCGTTCGATGCGCAGGCGTGCGCTACTGCGCGCACGGCTTTCGGCGTGCCGATGCGCGTTGCGATCTCTGTGTAGCTGGCGGTCTGTCCGGCCGGTATCCCGCGCAATGCCTGCCACACGCGCTGCTGAAAAGCGGTGCCGCGCACATCCAGCGGCAGATCCAGCCCCAGTGCCGGCTGTTCAACAAAACCGACCACTGTCGCCACCCATTGTTCGAATGCCTGATCTCCGCCGATCAGGTGCGCATTGCCAAAGCGATCCTGAAGTTCGTGCACCAGGGCTTGCGGATCATCGCCCAGCATGATCGCGCAAACCCCTTTGTCCGTGGCCGCGACCAGCACCGCGCCCAGCGAGCAATCGCCCACGGCGAAGCGGATCGACTCGCCCGCGCCTCGTGCGCGAAACTTTGTCGGCGTCATGCCTAGAGTTTCCGTGGCGGTCGCGTAAAAACGCCAGCTGGACTTGAAGCCCGCGTCATAGATCGCATCGGTAACCGTCTCGCTCCGGGACAATTCGCGGCGCATGCACTGCGCGCGGTATTGTGCCGCGTACGCTTTCGGCGTGACTCCGGTTACAGACCTGAACACGCGATGAAAGTAAAAACGGCTCATGTTAGCGGCTTGCGCCAGCGCGGCCAGGCTCGGTGCGCACTCGGCGGTTTCGATCGTGCGGCAGGCTTTGGCGACGGCATCGGCGCGCTGTTCGGCAAACGCGGGCTCGTCCGGACGGCAACGCTTGCACGGTCGGAAACCGGCATGTTCGGCCGCATAAGTAGATTTGTAAAATTCGACGTTTTCGCGGCGGGCGGGCCGCGATGCGCACGAGGGTCGGCAGTACACGCCGGTGGTGCGCACCGCATAGTAAAATTTGCCGTCCGCGCGCTGGTCGCGGTCGAACACAGCCGCCCAGCGATCCGTGTCGCTGGCAAAGTCCGGTGTTTGCGTGTTGTCGCGGGTGGTCATCGCAAGCTGCATGATAACGCTCCTGATCAAAGGCGGTGCGCCAGGTGGCCCGCATTGACCGCTACTGTCGTCCTCCCGCGTTGATGCGCACTCCGATGCTTGCTCTCAAATTCGACAGTCGCAATAAGAATGTCAGGTCATGCCGCGATCCAGCCATTCGCCATTCTCCGGGGCGCTGTAACGCGCGAATTTTTCCAGCAATACGTGCGGCCGCTGTTCGACCACGATCATCGCCCGGTACGCGGGCTTGATAAAACGTGCGTCCACGGCGTCATCCAGAAAGCCCAGCAGACGCCGGAAATAATCGCGCACATTCAGCAAGCCGCAGGGTTTTGCATGCAGGCCGAGTTGCGCCCAGGTCAGCGCCTCGAAGAACTCATCGAGGGTGCCTAGGCCGCCCGGCAGTGCGACGAATCCATCGGACATGTCCGCCATAAGCGCCTTGCGTTCGTGCATGGAGCTCACCACGCGCAGATCGGAAAGGCGCGGATGCGCGATTTCCCTGTCCACGAGAAAATCCGGGATCACACCCGCGGCATAGCCGCCGCGGTTAAGCACCGCGTCCGCTACGGCCGCCATAAGTCCCACGCGGGCGCCGCCGTAAACCAGCCCATAGCCGTGCGCCACGAGCGCGCGCCCAAAGTCCCGTGCGGCGCCCATATATTCCGCGTGCGCGCCCGGGCTGGAGCCGGTGAATACGCAGATTTTTCCTCGTAGCTCAGATGTCATCGTGCCTCTTTTAGTCATTCATCCCCAGCACGTTTTCGTGAAGCGCATGCAGCAGCAGGGTTTGCGCCACGCTCGCCGATGCGCCCCAGTGCGCCGTTATGCGTCGCACGTCCGCTTCCGACGGCGTGGCGCTGCTGCCATAAGCTTGTCCGACCGCTTTGCGAACACCCAGGTCGCCGGCGACCACTCGAGGTCTTCCCAGGGTGCGCGCGAGAATCCACTCCGCCGTCCATACGCCGATGCCGCGTAGCGCGGTTAGCCGGGCAATGACTTCATCGTCCGGCAGCACTATGAGATCGGCGAGTCGCACGCGTTGATTCGCGATCGCCTCGGCGATGCCGATGATGTATTCGGCCTTGCGTGTGGTGAACTGTAGCGCGCGGATCTCGGCGACCGTGGCGCCCGCCAGCCGGGAAGCGTTGAGACTGTATACCTCGTGCCCATTAATTGAATGCCGATCGCCGAACGTCTCCGCCAGCCGCCGGCGTGTAATGGCCGCCCAGCGCAGGTTCACCTGCTGCGCGCTCACGCATCGCGCAAACGCCGCCAGCAGGTCGGGATGTTGCACTTGCCGCAGGCCGCGATAACGCGCGTCCAGCCGCGCGATCACCGGGTCGGTAAGCACCAGCTCCGCGAAAGCCGTCGGCGCTCTGGTAAAAGTCGACCGTACGGCGTGTTCGACGGCGCGCGCGTTAAATGGATCTGCGACGGTGACGCGCAGCGTAGGCTGGTCCACAGTTCCGGCCACAGTGGCAACATACGCGACGGCGCGGTCGCCGATGCGCTCCGTTCTGACCAGATGCGTCCCGTCCCAGCGATCGACGCCGTCATCGCCGGCGCTGCGAAACCGCTCCAGCGAAGCAGGCAGATCAAGTGGTCCGGGCAGCTCGACATCGAAGCTGCTGGAAGCCGCCATCGCAATCGCGGCGCCCGCTTTCATCGGCCGCGCGCCAACCAGGCCACTTTAGCTGACCTCCCGCAAAAACGACCGCACCGCGGCCGCGAACACCACGGACCGGTCCACGTGCAGCATGTGTCCGGTGCCCTCCATGAACAGGCTGCGGCAATGCGCGAGCTTTTCTTCGGCGCGCTTTACCTCGTCGATAGTGAGCGCCCCCCCGCGCC
>JACCYU010000086.1 GCA_013696315.1 Gammaproteobacteria bacterium
TACAATCACGCCCGCAGGCTCAAGACCCTGCGGGGACTCACACCCTACGAATACGTCAACAAAATCCGGACGCAAGAACCACAACGATTCAAACTCGATCCGTACCAGCACATTCCGGGACTAAACAGCTAGGTAACAGTCACCGGTGTCTATTAAGTCTACCTAAGTCATCTTCGATGCGCATGTGTCGTTCGAGCAAGTGGCCGAGCTTGAGCGGGCCGAAGTAGACATTCCAGATGCCATCATCGATCTCCTCGAGTCCGACGTATTCACCGGCACAGGTGCTTGAAACGTTGACCCATTGCTTGTTCCATCGGATCCCGCCGTTCGCGCTCACGTAGCGTAGCTCGAAGCGGTCGGGATATTCGAGCGGTGGCAGCTTATTGGGCATCTCGCGCGGGGACGCCGCATAGCAGTCAGCCGGGGTTTGCATATCGAGTGCTTACGTAGCGGACGCTCGACGTTGAACTCATCGCGGAAACGATCGAACTTGCGCTGTTGCCCGCGGCAGGTGTTAGCCGGGGGGCGCGTCGTCTCGGCTTTCAGCGTGCGGTGCATGCGTTCATGACGGCCGTTCTGCTGCGGTTTGCCCGGCTCGATCAGGTCCGGAAGAATGCCCAGCCGCACCCACCAGGCCGACAGCGTTGATAGCCGCGCCAGTGTAGTCGTGGCGAACGGCACCCCGTTATCGCTGCGGATGCGTTTGGGTAATCCGAATTCCTTGAAGAGCCGCGTGAAGACCGGCTTGGCCGCGCGTACGGCGGTCGAATGGAGCCCTTGGCAGCCGAGCAGGTAGCGGCTGAAGCCATCGGTAACGGTCAAGGGATAGCAGTAGATGCGGTCGCCAGTCTTGAACTGCCCCTTGAAGTCGGCACACCAGATGGCGCGAGGAGCACCGTGCTGGGTTTGCCGGGATGGCCGATGCGGCGACGCTGGCGCTTTCTCGCTAGCAGGCCATGGCGGCCGAGGATATCGAATAACGTGGTCCGCGCGGGAAGTTGGTCGGCCGGATAGCGTTTAGCCAGGAGCGGCAGGAGTTTCTTGGCACCCAGGTGGGATGGCGGACGCGGGCCCCGAGGATCGCGGCAACGATGGGCTCGGCGGTCCGGTTGGGAGACGATCCCGGCTTGCGCGAGCGCTCGTCGAGCCCGGCCGGCCCGTGCTGTAAAGTAGCGCTCGATCCACTTGTAAGCGGTCTTGCGACTGATGCCGTACAGATCGCACAACGCCGACACCGAGAGTGTCGTGCGCAGATAGTCGGCAATGAACTGCGTCTTCTGGTCCATAGGTGTAGTCTCGCTCCAGGCATGGGCACCTCCTTCGGTGCCCGCCAGTATTGCTAAACTGTTACCTATCCCCGGACTGAACTGTTATCTATGTGTCTGGACCGTACCGGCAAGCCGCTAACTGTGCGCTACAGCGGACCGGCGCTGCCGTCGATTGCTGCACCGCTGTCGGGAACGAAGCCCGCTAGGTGAGATTAAGCGTTAACCTTTACAGCAGGAAGAGCCAGTGACCGACACGAAATTAGAGGGCGGCTGTCAGTGTGGCGCGGTGAGATATGCCATCACGGGAGAGCCCGTGCTGGCGGCTATCTGCCACTGCACAATGTGCCGCCGCGCGCACGCGGCGCCCGCGGTTGCATGGGCCATGTTCCAGCAATCTCAGGTTAGTTTTGTTAAGGCCAAGCCGCACACTTTCGCGTCATCAGCGGAAGCGAGACGTGGCTTCTGCCCAGATTGCGGAACACAAATCAGTTTCACCGCCAGTTTTTTGTCGGGTCTTATCGACCTCACTATCGGCAGTCTCGACAACCCGGAGAGCATCAAGCCGACGTTGCACTATTGGTACTCAAAGCATCTGTCGTGGGCGGAGTTCGACGACACCCTGCCCCGTTATCCAGAACTGCCACCATTCGCGTGAGGTTATTGAGCCCGATTCATTTTGGATCAGCGAACGACCGCCTCGCCAATCCCCCGCGGATCGGACACGGCGTCAACCTGGTCCTTGAGCCTATCCCAGATGACCACGTGCATGTTGCCGTAGGTGTCGCCCCGCTCGCTTGCTTTATGACCCATTGCTCTTAGACGCTTCTGAACGGGCGGCTCGATTGCGCCCGGCTCGAATTCGATCTCATCGGGCAGATACTGATGATGATAGCGGGGGCGCGCGACGATCGCTTGCGCGTCGGCGCCATCGATGAATTCCAGAGTCGCCAGCAGCACCATGCTGATGATGCGGCTGCCGCCGGGCGTGCCTATCACCGCGATGCGCTCGCCGTCATCCAGAAACGTCGGCGTCATGCTGGACAACATGCGTTTGCCAGGTTCGATCGCGTTGGCTTCGGCACCCACTAGCCCATAAACGTTGGGGCTGCCGGGCTTGACCGAGAAGTCGTTCATCTGACCGTTGAGTAACACGCCGGTGCCGGGCGCGGTGAATCCCGAGCCGAAGGGATAGTTGATCGTGTATGTCGCCGCGACGCGATTACCCTCAGTGTCCAGTACGGAGAAATGCGTGGTGTCGATCGACTCGGCGCGCGGCTCACTTACGCCCGGCAACAGTTCGCTCGGCATGGCGCGATCGAGTCGAATACTCGCGCGCAAACCCGCCGCGTACATCGGCGACATAAGCATTCGCAATGGCATCTCGACGAAATCCGGATCACCTAAATACTCGGCCCGGTCGCGATACGCGCGTCGCATAGCCTCGGCGATGAGATGCGTGCGCGTGATCGCGTTCATCGCATCCAGATCATAGCCCGATAGGATATTCAGCGCCTCGATCAACACCACGCCGCCAGACGATGGGGGCGCCGCGCTAGTGATGTCCGTGCCGCGATAACTGCTCCGCACCGGTTCGCGCTCTTTGATTCGATATAGCGCCAGATCTTCAAGCCGCCAGATGCCGCCCGCCGCACGCACGCCAGCGACCAGACGTTCGGCGAGCGCGCCCGCGTAAAATCCTTCGTTACCCGACTTGGCGATCAGCCGCAATGTTTCCGCGAGCTCCGGCTGGACAATACGCGCGCCGTCGGCCGGCACCTTGCCATTGCGCAAAAAGATTTGCGCGGATTCCTCGTGCGCGCGCAAGACATCAAGCCGGGACTCGGCCATATCCTGGTAGTAATCCTCGACGGGAAATCCTTCCTCTGCCAGCAGGATCGCGGGCGCGAGCAATTGTTCAAGCGGCAACCGTCCGTAGTTCTCCGCGAGATGCACCAGCGCCGCCGGCGTGCCGGGAATACTCGCCGCGAGCGCACTGTTCATCGACAGGTTTTCGATCACGCGGCCTTGTTCATCCAGATACATGTCGCGTGTCGCGGCCAGGGGCGCGACTTCGCGCCCGTCTATCATGGTTTCGAACCCATCGCGTGCGCGATGCAGCAGCCAGAATCCGCCGCCGCCCAGACCGGTGCTGTAGGGCTCCACGACCGATAACGCCGCGGTGACCGCCACCGCGGCGTCGAAGGCGTTGCCGCCAGCTTCAAGAATTTCCTGACCGGCTTTGGTCGCGAGCGGGTGCGCGCTGGCGATCGCGGCGGCCGGCGGATGATTCTCCGCCGCCGAGTTCGCGCTCGGCAACAGCAGCGCGACGACGAAAATGACCAACAACCACGCAGTCGTTACATAACGACAACGCTGGGTGCCATAACAACAACGCTGCGTGTCATTTCGAGCGAAGCGAGAAATCCTTGTCGGGACTTCATGGGGAAAAACGTGAGAGCGACAAATCATCGATGCAATGGTGTTCAAGATGTCTCCCGCTGGTCAAAAGGACAAGGCCGACGGGTGGATGACAAGCCCCGTGGTCGAAATGATAAGTTGCGTGGAATGACAAGAGCGAGCGGATCGGCGCGCCCAGGGCGCGCGCACTGGGTCATGCCTTCTGCCGCATCAGGCCCTGGTATCTGAGCATCAATTGGTCGCGCGTTTCCGGATACGCCGGATCGACGTGGATGCAGTCCACGGGACACACCTGCTGGCATTGCGGCTCGTCGAAATGGCCCACACACTCGGTGCAGAGTTGGGCGGAAATCTCGTAAATTTCCTCGCCGGCCGCGATTGCGCCATTCGGGCATTCCGGCTCGCACACGTCGCAGTTGATGCACTCGTCTGTGATGATTAAAGCCATGTTAATTCGAGGGTCAACACAAGTCTTTCGTTCCGGTGAATGTTAGGGTAAGCGATCGCGCAGCGCCGCCGCCACAGCGGGGTCCACGAACGCCGACACGTCACCGCCGAGCGACGCGACTTCGCGCACCAGATTGGACGACAGCACCGCGTATTCCTCGGCTGGCGTCAGGAACAGCGATTCCAGATTCGGGTCCAGCTTGCGGTTCATGCCCGCCAACTGAAACTCGAACTCGAAGTCCGATACCGCCCGCAGGCCGCGCACCACCGCCACCGCGCCGTGTTCGCGGGCAAAATTCACCAGCAGATTGTCGAAACCGCGGACTTCGACGTTTTTCACGTTGCGGAGCGCGTTTCTGGCCATCGCCACGCGCTTTTCAAGCGGAAAAAATGGCGTTTTGCCGCGATTGGCCGCCACACCCAGCACCACACGGTCAAACAGCTTCGCCGCGCGCCGGATCAGATCGGTGTGGCCGTTGGTGATGGGGTCGAAGGTGCCGGGATAGACGGCGATGGATGGCATGGCGTGATTACTCTCGCGTGCAAGCGGTTGACGAACAGGTCAATGGCCAAGCACTCGCACGAGAAACGTCCGCATCTCGAGCCAGGACTGCTGTTCGGCCCGCGCGTCGTAACCCACGTCGAGATCGTACATTTGCGCCGTCGCATCCGCCGCGGGGTTGGTAAAGCTGTGCTTCGCGCCCCTGTAGGTGATGATGTCGAAGTCCGCGCCCGCACGCCGCATCTGGCGTTTGAACGACGCCATCTGCGCGTCCGTCACGTAGCTGTCGGCGCCGCCGTGCAGTACCAGCACCTCGGCTTCGATCTGCTCCGGCGTGGGCGGGCCGGCCACCGGCAAGGTGCCATGAAAACTCACCACGCCGTCCAGATCGACTCCCGCGCGCGCCATGCTGAGTACCACGGTGCCGCCGAAGCAGTAACCGATCGCCGCGATCCGTTCCGGATCGACGCCTTGCTGCCGTTCGAGCGCCCGCAGCGCGGCCATAAAGCGAGCGCGCGCCATTTCCGGATCTTTGCCGATTTCGCCAGCCCAGGCGCCGGCCTGTTCGGGATCGATCGTGGCCTTGCCGCCGCCGTACATGTCCACGGCCAGCGCAACGTAGCCGAGCGCCGCCAAGTCGCGCGCGCGGCGGCGCGCATAGTCGTTGAGCCCCCACCATTCGGGCACCACCAGCACGCCGGGTCGCGATTGTTCCTGTTCGCCATCGTAAGCCAAGTGCCCACGCATGTC
>JACCYU010000087.1 GCA_013696315.1 Gammaproteobacteria bacterium
GCCTGGTGCTGCGCGAAGCTGGCGGCGCTCTTGGTGCGTCCGCCGATACTGCTGCGAGTGTGCCCTGCCGATTGATCGTCACCGCGCCGCGCGCGTCGGGCTCGCCGATTATGGGCAGGGTGTCGCGTACCTGTTGGGATGTGGCTGGTGTGGGCGCGATCTGCAGGTGGACGTCGTATGTCCAGCCCGCGCGTAGTTGTGCGTTGCCGTTAAGGTTCAGTGCCTCGCCGGTGTTACTTAGCTGGGCTGTGGCGACGATGTCTTCCTGCGCCAGGCTAACGTTCACATCGCCCAGCGATAACGACGCCGGCTGCACCAGCCGCGCATCGCGCCAGACGATCAACCCGTCCGCCGCCTGTGGGCCGACATCGTTGAACGCCAGTTCATCGATGTCGGCCTCGATTGGGCCATCGAGCGTCACGCCGTAGTTCGAAGCGATCGGCGCCAGCAACTGTTCGCCGCCTTCGAGGTGCGCATCGAACACGTGATAGGCGCTGAGACCACGGGCGATATTCCCATGTGCCCGCAGATCCACGCGCTCGACACTTACGTCTGCCTGGATGCGGCCTAACAGCAACGCGTGCGGCCGCAATTCCCAGCTCACCTGCCCAAAATCGAAGCCGCGAAACCGCAACTGGCTCGCCTGACCCTGCCAGACCGTGCCTTGCAGGTTGCTGGCGTGAATGTCAGGCGGCAGATACTCGTCAGCCAGGTGCGCGGGCGCCGTCACAATCAGTGACACTAGGAAGGCGAAAATGCCGAGAATAGCCAGTTTGATCATTATGAGAAGGCCATTATGGGTAGTTCACGACCGTTGCAGACTGAGGCGGGCGTCAACCCGGCCGGGCGTGGTTTCGGGCGTGATCGTGGCGCGCGTAACGTCAACGTTGTATTGGCCCTTGAGCGTGCCCAGCCAGCGGACCATGGTATCGAAGTCCGCGTTTTCCAGCGACAGGCGTACGCCGCTGTCGCCTTCGGGCTCCATGCGCGTGATCGGATCCCGCACCTTGCCCTGCGTGGCGGTGCTGTCGACGATGGAGAGCAGCGACCGATTCATGTCGGTCGCGGCCGTGTTCGGAATCGCGAGCCGCGCCTGCCGGACCTGCTGGCCGGCGTCGCGCATCCACGCCAGCACCTCCCGCTGCGCCTTTACATTGACGACCAGTTGCGCGTGCCGTGCCGCAATCGGCGCCCAGACCAGCATGTACAGCAGAGCGATAGCCACGAACGCGCCGCATGCCACCACCATCAGGCGTTCACGCGGTTGTAACGCATAAAACCAGTCTTTCATCCGCGTCTCTCCCGGATCACCAGCCGGCCGTTTACCGCGTTGCCGCGCGTCTCGGCAGATTCTATGCGGGCGGCCAGGCCCTGCTCTTCAATATTCTGTTTGATCGCTTCCAGCGATTGCAGCTCGCGCGCGCTCAGGCTGACGTTAAGAGCTTCGTCCAGATAATCGAGGTTAACGATGCTCACGTCGGCCGCGTCCGTAAGCGCGCGGCCACCGGCGTTCAGCAATGGCATGAAGCCGGCTTGTGTATCAGTCTCGCTCGCCTGGCGCAGCGCCTGAAGTTCTTGTTCCATTTGCACGCGAGCATTGACGATCCGGGTGGTGCCGGGAAACGTTTCCCGATAAACCTGCGCGATGTCCACCTGCAGGCTGACATCCTGTTCCGCCAGACGCCGGTAATCCAGGGTGGTGTTGACCGCCTGCAGCGCGACCCAGACCCCGGCCAGAGCGGCGGCCGCGCGCCAGTGCTTAAACAGCCTGACCACATCGCTCTTGACGCGATACTGCCCCTGCATCACATTGATGGTGCGCTTCTCATCGATGCCGGCCGCCCAGCCAGGCGACGGCGTGCTGGCGCGCAGCTCGTAGGTGACGGTGGGAAGCCGCGGCAATGGTGCGGCGTCGGCCTCGCCGTCGATTCCATACACATCGATAGCGACCGGCGGCGTGGCGGCCTCTTCCAGCATGCAGCTCAGCATGACCTCGAGATTATCGGGCTCCAGGGTGAATCCGCTGAACGCGCCGGTGCGCAGCAGTGCGCGGTCCGGCTCGATCAGCAGACTCCAGCGCTGCTCGCCATGCAGCGGCACGGCCAGCACATCGGGGATTAGCACCTGCGGGATCAGCCCGGCGCGACGCAACTGCGCCAGCCACAGATCCATGTCGGTACGCGCAACCACCGCCACCGGATAACTGCCATCGACCTGGCGGTGGCCGGGCGCGAAATGCATTTGCTCAACGTTCTCGGCCAGTTCTTCTTCCAGCGCGAACGGCATGGCGCGCACCAGCTGCTCGCGGTTGCGCGCCTTGAGATTGACGGTCGTCAGCAGAATGTTTTCGCTGGGCGCCAGCACCACGCAGCGCCGGTAATGGGCGGCAGACGCCGCGTCGTTCAGCGATCCGTACGCGGGCTCGCCCACAGGATGCCGGTTCGCACCGATCACCTGCCATGCCGCGCCAGGCGATTCGGCTACCTCCGCGTCCGCTTCGCTCGTGTCCGCGTGCGGATCGTATGTGGCGGGCAAAAGCCGGATGAGTATCGTTTCCATAATGTCGGTCCCCGATGAATATTCTTGGTTTCTAGAACCCCTGCGTGCGGCGGAGCACCCTGATTTCATCGCTCTCGCGCACCAGCAGACTGTTCAGTTCCGCGCGGCCGTGGCCGATGCTTGTCTCGATGCGGACTTCGAAGAACTGGGTGGTGACGCCTAACGAAGTGTCGCTGCCGGTCGGCAGCGTAATGCCCGCCACGGTCTGTACCGCATTTATAAAATCTTCCGCCGTGGTAAACGGATTTTCCTGCCTGTACTTGACCAGCGCGACCGCAGTTTTCGGGTCCATACCTGGCGCCAGGGTCATCATCACTTCCGGTGGCGCAGTGTTCACGTTAATGAGCGTGGACGCGGGCAGGGCACTTATAAACGGTTGGAGCCGCTGATAGACCTTCGCGTTAAAACCCATAACCAGGCGCAACTCCGAGATGCTGGTCATGGGCTGGTTTGCGGTGCGATAAGGATGGTCGAGACCGCTATAGAAGTCGTCCTCGGCGCCAGCAGGGTTAACGGGGTTGATGTCCTGATCCATCCAGTCGATGATCGGCCACATCAGGCGCGGATCCAGCCCCAACGTTACCAGCAAGCGCCGAAACTGTAGTTGCGCGCCATTGCCCGCGCCGCCGGCAGGATTGCCCTGCTGCGCCAGGTTGTTTATGTTGAAGCGCGCCTGCGCGTCGGTGATGCGGCCGACCATGTGACCGCCCGGCAGATCGATGGGTGGCAGCGGTTGCGCCCACGCCTCGACGAGCGCATCGATGTCCGGCCTGCGGTCGCGCCTTAGAATAAGCTTGGCCCACTCTTCGCCGCCTTTGGCGTATTCCCAGGCCTGCGCGCCGTCAATGAGATTGCCGGTGCGCCGAATGTCGAACTGCTGTTGCATGGCGAACGACACCGCAGTCACGGTCGCGAGCGCCACGATCAAGAGCGCCGTGACCAGCGCGACGCCACGTTCACGGCGGGGCCCGCTCATTGCGGCAACAGCATGACGCGGCGCATCTCGCCCCAGGGCTCGGCGGTCAGGGTCATCTCCAGCGCACGCGGTAGCGCGTCCTCGTCATTCGGGTTCTGGCCCAGGGGCGGCCAGGAAGTCTGCCACTGGCGCCGTTCGTCCATGTATCTGAACTCCACTCCCATGACGGATTCCAGCAGATTCGTGCGCAAGGTGGTGTCCTCGTCGGCACCGTCCAGCATCGGCCAGGTCAGCCGGAGCAACTGCTCGTTCTCTTCATCGTAGTCGTAGGCCACCCGTTGCAGTTCGCTGCGCTTCTGGCCGGCGGGATTTGTC
>JACCYU010000088.1 GCA_013696315.1 Gammaproteobacteria bacterium
GCAATCTGCCGGTAACGCCAACCCCATGACAAACGCAGACTCAACTCCGCACGCTCCGACCGCGTCAATCTCGTATACCTTGCCATGCAACACCTCCGGTCTCACCATCATAGGCGTTGCACTAGAACCTTGAGACCACCTTGTAATTCATCAGGCCGCGCTGCATATTTTTAGAAATTCCTGGGCATTCAGCGAAGCGCCGCCGATGAGTGCGCCGTCTATATCCGTCTGCGAGAACAGCTCGCGGGCATTGTCAGCCTTTACGCTGCCACCGTACAAAATCCGCACCTGCGAAGCGATATTGCCGTCCAGACCGGCGAGGTGCGCGCGAATGCCGGCGTGAACCGATTGCGCCTGCTCTGGCGTCGCCGTCTTGCCGGTGCCGATGGCCCATACGGGCTCGTAAGCGATCACCGCACGCCCGAACGCGGCAATCCCCGCCAGTTCCAGCACGGCGTCCAACTGGCGTTGAACGACTTGTTCGGTCAGGGCCTGTTCGCGTTGCTCCAGCAGCTCGCCGACGCACAGAATCGGCGTAATGTCCGCGCGCCGCGCGGCGGCAAACTTTTGTGCGATCAGCGCGTCGCTTTCGCCATAAACGTGACGACGCTCGGAGTGCCCCACGATGCAATACTTCACATCGAACTCGCGCAACATGGCAGCGGCCACCTCACCGGTAAACGCGCCAGAGGCCTGATCGCTTACGTCCTGCGCGCCCAGTGCGATACCCGTGCTAGCAAGCCTTGACCGCACTTCAGGCAGATATACGAACGGCGGACATACCGCCATTTCGGCGAGGGCGTCGCCGCCGGCGCCGGCAATGATAGTGTCGACCAGCGCCCGTATGCTTGTCAGGGTGCCGTTCAATTTCCAGTTGCCGGCAACTAACGGGCTACGCATTGGACCCTTTGCCTAAAAATTAATAATGCCACGTTAAAGATCAGGATTTATCCACCTGGACATGTTGCTTCAGGAGTTAAAAGATCCCAGAAATCCCGCGGCGGCGGTGCGGCTATGCGCGAGAGTATAAACGTTCACCATTTGGCAACAGCGATGATTGATGAATTCAGCAACCTCAAAAAGTCGCGAAGCTTACGCGCGTCCAGGTAACGCTTCAAGAGGAGATCGGCGCGTCACGCAATTCTGGCCGCGGGCGCCACCGTCCCGGATGAGGTGGCTTGCCTGGCTGCATCGCGCACGCTTGCGGCGATGCGTTCGGCGATCTGCCGCACGCGCTCTACATCGCGCCCTTCAACCATCACCCGCACCAGGGACTCAGTGCCAGAGGCGCGCAACAAGACGCGCCCGCTCTCTCCGAGATCGCGTTCGGCCGCCGCTACAGCCTGCTGGACCGACCCCGATGTCCGCACATTGAAGGACTCCACGATCGGTACATTGATAAGCGTCTGGGGGCATTTGGTCATCCCGGCCTTGACTTCGTGCAGCGTGCGGGACGTCGCGACCATTACGTGCAGCACCTGCAAGGCCGAGACGATGGCGTCACCGGTGGTGGTTCGGTCCAGACTGATGATGTGGCCCGACGACTCCCCGCCAAGCAGCCACCCTTTCCGTTGCAGCATCTCCAGCACGTATCGATCGCCGACCGCCGCGCGGTCGAAGGGTATGGCGGCCGCGGCGAGCGCCTGCTCCAGGCCCAGGTTGGACATCAATGTGCCGACCACACCGCCGCCCAGGGACCCCTCCTGCTGCTTGGCGTTCGCGATGATGTAAAGGAGTTCGTCACCGTCCAGCACCTCGCCGCGATGATCCACCATGATGAGTCGATCGCCGTCGCCATCAATGGCTACACCGGCGTCCGCCTGATGTTCCAGCACTGCCGCGCACAAAGCCGCGGGCGCGACTGCCCCGCAGTCTTCATTGATATTCAGGCCATCAGGCTCGGTTCCCAGCGCCACAACATCCGCGCCGAGTTCCTCGAACACGGCCGGCGCGACGTGATAGGTGGCGCCGTGTGCGCAGTCGACGACGATTTTTTCGCCACGCAGCGCCGTGGTGAAGGGGATTGTGCGCTTGCAAAACTCAATATAACGGCCCGCCGCGTCCACCAGCCGCTCGGCCTTGCCCAGCTGGTCCGGCGGCACGAGCTTCATGGGCTCATCCATGCGCGCTTCGATCTCGGCCTCGACCGAGTCCGGCAGCTTCAGCCCCTCGTGAGAGAAGAATTTCAGGCCGTTGTCGTAATACGGATTGTGCGACGCGCTGATTACGATGCCGGCTGACGCGCGCAAGGTGCGGGTTAGATAGGCAATACCGGGTGTCGGCATGGGGCCCAGTAGGTTGATATTCACGCCGGCGGCCGATAATCCCGCCTCCAGCGCCGACTCCAGCATGTAACCGGAAATGCGCGTGTCCTTGCCAATCAACACCATGTGTCGACCACCGGCCGCGAGCACGCGACCGGCCGCCCAGCCCAGCTTGAGCACGAATTCCGGGGTCATCGGATGCTGGCCGACACGCCCACGAATACCGTCCGTGCCAAAATAGCGCTTGCTCATTCTTCGATTCTCCCCAAGCTGTTACCTGGTATTTATAGATCAATTCAGCGCGCCTTCGTGGCGGAAATCAGCCGCACAAAACAATAGCCCCGGTGTGAACACAACCGGGGCTTCAGTTCTTGCAATAAACAGCACGATCGCTCGTGACGCGCGGATCCAACGACGTTCGTTAATGCGAGCTGGCGGGCCCGCCGATCTTGCCGCCTTCCTTGCCGTCCGGTTTTGGCTTGTCCGCTTGCTTGCCCGCCGCGCTGCCCGATCCCGGCTCGTCGTCGCGCCAGTCGCGGGGTGGTCGCGGTTCACGGCCCGCCATGATGTCGTTGATCTGCTCGGTGTCGATGGTTTCATATTTCATCAACGCCTGCGCCATGTTGTGCAGCGTTTCGACGTTGTCTTTTAGCAACCGCTCCGCACGCTTATAATTCGAATCGATAATCCGGCGCACCTCTTCGTCTATTGCATGCGCGGTTTCGTCCGACAAAGTCTTGTGCTGCGTTACCGAATGGCCCAGAAACACCTCGCCGCGTTCTTCGCTGTATGCGAGCGGGCCCATCTTGCTCGACAGGCCCCACCTCGTCACCATGTTACGGCCGATCTCGGTGGCGCGCTCGATATCGTTGGAGGCGCCGGTCGTCACACGCTCGGCGCCGAAGATCAGTTCTTCGGCGATGCGTCCCCCGAACAGACTGGACAACTGGCTCTCCAGACGCTGCTTGCTGTAACTGTATCGATCGTCCTCGGGCAGAAACATGGTTACACCCAGCGCGCGCCCACGCGGGATGATGCTGACCTTGTAGACGGGATCGTGCTCCGGCACCAGCCGCCCGACGATCGCGTGTCCCGCCTCATGATATGCCGTGAGTTTTTTCTCATCCTCGCTCATCACCATGGACTTGCGCTCGGCGCCCATGATGATCTTGTCTTTGGCGCGCTCAAATTCAGCCATCTCCACCGACGCCTTGTTGGCGCGCGCCGCGAACAACGCCGCCTCGTTAACCAGATTGGCGAGATCCGCGCCGGAGAACCCGGGCGTGCCACGCGCGATCAGATCAGCCCGTACGTCATCGGCGATCGGCACCTTGCGCATGTGGACTTTAAGGATCTGCTCGCGGCCACGCACATCTGGCAACGGCACCACGACCTGACGATCGAAACGCCCCGGCCGCAACAGCGCCGGGTCGAGCACGTCGGGACGGTTGGTGGCCGCGATGACAATAATGCCCTCGTTGCCTTCGAAGCCGTCCATCTCCACCAGCAACTGGTTCAGGGTCTGCTCGCGCTCGTCGTGACCGCCGCCCAGACCCGCGCCACGCTGACGACCGACGGCGTCGATCTCGTCGATAAAGATAATGCAGGGTGCGTGCTTCTTGGCCTGCGCGAACATGTCGCGCACGCGAGAGGCGCCCACGCCCACAAACATCTCGACGAAGTCGGAACCCGAGATGCTGAAAAACGGCACTTTTGCCTCGCCCGCGATCGCCTTCGCCAGCAGGGTCTTGCCGGTGCCTGGCGAGCCGACCATCAACACGCCGCGCGGGATTTTGCCACCCAGCTTCTGGAACTTGCCGGGATCGCGCAGGAATTCGACCAGTTCGACGACCTCTTCTTTCGCTTCTTCCACACCGGCGACATCGCTGAAGTTCAGCTTGACCTGATCCTCACCCATGAGGCGCGCCTTGCTCTTGCCGAACGACATGGCGCCGCGTCCGCCACCGCCGCCCTGCATCTGACGCATGAAGAAGATCCACACACCGATCAGCAACAGCATAGGGAACCAGCTGATGAGGATATCGACCAGCAAGGAGCGCTGGTCGGGCGGACTGGCCTCAATTTCCACCCCGTTGGCCAGCAGATCGTTGATCAGCTGCGGATCGTCGGGCGGCGTGTACGTGGTAAAGTTTTCGCCGGACACGGTTTGACCGCTGACGGTGCGATCGTCGATCTCCACGCGCTCCACGTTGCCGCTCTTGACTTCGCCGATGAACTCGGAATAGGAAAGCGCGGTGGGACCGGTGTTGCGGGGACTGAAATTATTGAATACGGACATCAGCACCACGGCGATGACCGCCCATAAAATCAGATTCTTCACCATGTCGTTCAAAGTAACACCTCAGTATCGATGAGCCGCTGCCGAGGCTCGAAACCATCCGGGATGAGGCAGGCGCCGATCATTATGACAATATCCCAAACGGGCGCTGTAATGTCCTGTCAAGCTGGACAAACAACTGTTTGACACTACTACAACCGGTAGTTCTTCGCCACTACGTACACTTCGCGGCTCTGCGACCGTGAAGCCCCTGGCTTGCGCAACGCGACCTTGCCGAACGATTGCCTGACCAGGGAGACATAAGCGCTGAAGCCTTCGCCCTGGAACAGTTTCACCACGAAATCACCACCCTGCTTCAGCGACTCCCGGGCGAGCTGCAGACTCCGTTCCGCCAGGTCCATCGCCCGCGGCTGATCGATTGCCATCACCCCCGTAAGATTGGGCGCCATGTCGGACATTACAAGGTTAACGCGCCGGGAACGCAGCTTTTGCAGGAGGTGTTGCAGAGCAGAGTCGTCGCGAAAATCCACCTGCACGAACTCAACTCGGGACAGCGGTTGCATCGGCAGTATATCCAGCGCGATGATTTCACCTGCGCCTCCGACACTTTTCGCGGCATACTGGCTCCAGCCGCCGGGCGTCGCACCCACATCCAGCACGCGCATGCCGGTGCGGAAAAGATGGTCGCGCCGGTCGAGTTCTTCCAGCTTGTACACCGCGCGCGATCGCCAGCCTTCTTCAAACGCGCGGTGCGTGAAATGGTCGGCCGCGTGCTGCCGATGCCAACTGCGCGCACGCCTGGCGCGCGTCATGATTCGGCCGAAAAACTAATGCGCATTGGATAATGATACACTCACGCGCCAATGACTGCTAACCCATTGTTCGATCTGCGATTCCGGCATTCGATGCGCCGTTGCGCGGTAGTCCTGGCGACGCTTGCCACCTTGGTCGTCAGCAGCTGCGATCCAGCGCGGCAGGCCGTCAATCAACCGGAAATCACAGCCGCGGGTGAAACTGTCCTGCGCAAGGGCAACGGCGCGGAGCCGCAGACGCTCGATCCACACCGCGCGCAGGGGGTGCCGGAGGCCAATATCCTGCGCGATTTGTACGAGGGGCTGGTGTCCGAGAATCCGGACGGCAGCCTCGCGCCAGGCGCGGCGGCGCGCTGGGATATCAGCGCCGACGACAGGATTTACACGTTCTATTTACGCAAGGGCGCGCGCTGGTCCAGCGGCGCGCCGCTGACCGCCGATGATTTTGTGTACAGTCTGCGGCGCGCGGTAGATCCCGCCACGAGCTCCAGTTACGCGGCGATTCTCTCGCCGATCCAGCACGCCGCGGCCATCATCGAGGGCAAGGTTCCGCCCGAATCATTAGGCGTGCGGGCGCTCGACTCGCACGTGCTGAAAATTACGCTGGAATCGCGCACGCCATATTTTCTTGGTCTCCTGACACACACCACCACGTATCCCGTCTATCGCCCCGCCGTTGAGCGGTTTGGAGCGGCGTTCACACAACCCGACAACAATGTCAGTAACGGCGCCTATACTCTTGACGAATGGGTCGTCGCCTCGCACGTCACGTTACGTCGCAATTCACGCTATTGGGATGCTGCGAACACAGGTATCGGCATCGTTAAATACTACGGGATCGACGATCAGGAGGCCGAACTGCGCCGTTACCGCGCCGGCGAACTCGACCTGACATCGACCGTGCCGCTGGGACAACTGGAATGGGTGCGCGAGCACCTGCGCGACGAATATCGGGCGGCACCGTATCTGGGCACGTACTACTACGGGCTGAATCTTACCCGGCCGCCGTTCAAGGCCAATCGCGCCTTGCGCAGGGCGCTGTCGCTGGCGATTGATCGCGATATTCTGGTCGGGAAGGTCACGCGCGGCGGCGAGCTAACGGCGTACGGCTGGGTGCCGCCCGGCATCGAAAATTACAGTGGCGAGACCGTTGCCTATGCCAACTGGCCTCGGAGCAGGCAGATTCGTCGGGCCCGGCGGCTTTACCGGCAAGCCGGCTATTCACGCGCGAGCCCGCTCAGGCTGGAGATCCGCTACAACAGCAGCGACGCGCATCAGAAAATCGCG
The DNA here is from genome assembly GCA_013696315.1 of Gammaproteobacteria bacterium. Taxonomy (NCBI): domain Bacteria; kingdom Pseudomonadati; phylum Pseudomonadota; class Gammaproteobacteria; species Gammaproteobacteria bacterium. The sequence continues at coordinate 6,663 of JACCYU010000088.1, forward strand.
GTGGTGATCGCAAGTATGTGGGAGCGGGTGCTGGGTGTGGACACGACCCTGGTCAACGAGGAATGGAAAGTGTTTCTGCAAAACGTGCAGCAGCGGCGCGTCACGCAGGTGTATCGGGCCGCGTGGATCGGCGACTACAACGATGCGTATACATTCGCGGAACTGCTGCATTCGCGTTTCGGGCTTAACGGAACCGGCTACGCCAGTGCACGCTACGACCGGCTGCTTGCGCAGGCAGCCGGAGAAACCGACCCGCAACACCGCCGCGCGCTGCTGCAACAGGCCGAGCGCGTGCTGATCGCCGACCACGCTCTTATTCCACTTTATTTCTATGTCAGCAAACGGTTACAGAAGCCGTACGTCAAGGGCTACGAGGACAACGTGATGGATCATCATTACACTAAAGACCTGCGCATCGAAGTGCCGGCCAAAACAGGTGAGCCGCGCGACTGATCATGCTGAGTTATGCGCTGCGCCGGGCCATCGCGGCCATACCTACGCTCTTTCTGCTTGTTACCCTGGCATTTTTTCTGATTCGACTGGCGCCCGGCGGGCCGTTCGACACCGAACGGCAGTTGCCCCCGGCAATCGAGGCCAATCTGCAACAGCGCTATCATCTGGACGAGTCGCTGCTCCAGCAATATGGACGCTACTTGTGGGGCATCGCGCGCGGCGACTTCGGGCCGTCGTTCCAGTATCCGGACCTGACCGTCACGCAATTGATCGCCGCGGGGTTTCCCGTCTCGTTTACCCTCGGAGGATGTGCGATGGCGCTCGCCCTGGTCGCGGGGGTCGGCTTTGGCGCCATCGCCGCCGTCAATCACAACGGCACCGTGGACTACGTGGTGATGACCATAGCCATGCTGGGGATCTCAATGCCGAGTTTTGTGCTGGCGCCGCTCTTGATTCTCTGGCTGGCCGTATACCATGGCTGGCTGCCCGCGGGCGGGCTGGAAAGCTGGCGGCATTTCATTCTGCCGGTGATCACCCTGGCGGCCGTGCAGATCGCATATATCGCGCGGCTCATGCGCGGGTCGCTTATCGAAGTGCTCAGCGCGCCGTTCATCCGCACCGCGCGGGCCAAGGGGCTGCCCATGCGCGCGATATTCCTGCGCCACGCCGCACCGGCCGCACTGGCGCCGGTCGTGTCCTATCTGGGACCCGCCACCGCGGGCATCGTGACCGGCTCGGTGGTGATCGAGACGATATTCGGCATTCCCGGCCTGGGCCGCCATTTCGTTAACGGCGCGCTTAACCGCGATTACACGCTGGCACTTGGTGTGGTGCTGTTTTACGGGCTGCTGGTGATCGTGCTCAATCTTATCGTGGACCTGCTGTATGCGTGGCTGGACCCCCGCGTGAAATACTGAACACCGGCATGCGCGGCCTCGATGATGCGTTGGAAGACGCGGCTCGCCTGCACGGCGGCGGTCTGTGGGGCGATGCGTGGCAGCGCCTCAGGCGCAACAAGGCCGCCGTCGCGAGTGTGCTGGTGATGGCCGCGCTGACCATTACGGTTGTCATCGGCCCGTGGCTCAGTCCTTATCAGCCCGCCCAGCTCGACTGGACGCACATGTGGTCACCGCCATCGCTCATCGATGGCCATCTGTTCGGCACCGACAGCCTGGGGCGCGATCTGTTCGTACGCACCTTGCATGGCGGAAGGGTGTCGCTGCTGGTGGGCGCGGTATCCACCATTGTCAGCCTGGTCATTGGCGTGGCCTATGGCGCGTTGGCGGGCTACCTCGGGGGCCGGGTCGACGCGATCATGATGCGCGTCGTCGATATCCTTTACGCGATGCCGTTTCTGTTTTTTGTCATCTTGCTGATGGTCTTTTTCGGCCGCCATCTGGTGCTGATCTTCGTCGCGATCGGCGCGATCAACTGGCTGGACATGGCGCGCATCGTGCGCGGACAGACCTTGTCGCTGAAATATGCCGCGTATGTCGACGCCGCGCGCCTGGCAGGCGCTAGCGGCGCGCGGATCATTCAGCGGCACATCGTGCCCAACCTACTGGGCGTGATCGCTGTGTATGTGACCCTGACCGTGCCGCAGGTCATTCTGGTCGAATCATTCTTGAGCTTTCTGGGCCTTGGTGTTGAGCCGCCTGCCACCTCCTGGGGCGCCCTGGTCAACGAGGGCGCGCAAGAGATGGAAACCGCGCCCTGGCTGCTGATCTTCCCCGCCGCGTTGCTGGCTGTAACGCTCTTCTGCTGCAACTTTATTGGCGACGGCCTGCGCGACGCGCTGGACCCCAAGGATCGCTGACATGAACGGACAGCCCTTGTTGAAGGTGAGAGATCTGATCGTCGAGTATCCGACGCGAGAGCGCGTGCGACGCGCGGTCGATAAGATCAGCTTCGACGTGTATCCGGGGCTGGCGCTGGGCGTGGTCGGCGAATCGGGCTGCGGCAAGAGTCAGACCATGCTGGCGCTGCTGGGTTTGCTGGATCGCAACGCCCGTGTGCAGGGAACGGTGCGCTATAAGGACCAGCAATTGATCGGGCTGCCCGCGAGGCCGCTGAATCGTATTCGTGGCGCCAGGATCGCGCTGATCTTTCAGGATCCGATGAGCGCGCTGAACCCGCATTTAAGGATCGGCATGCAGCTTGACGAAATGTTAAGCACGCATACGCAGCTTAAGGCGAGCGCAAGGCGGGTGCGAATAATCGAGATGCTTAGATCGATGCGTCTGTCGGACCCGGCGCAATGCGTCAAACGCTTCCGGCTTGAGCTGTCAGGCGGTCAGCGGCTGCGGGTGATGATCGCCATGAGCCTTTTGTGCGAACCGGATATTCTCATCGCCGACGAGCCGACTACTGCGCTGGACGCGACCGTGCAGGCCGACATACTGGCGCTGCTGGGCGAAATCATGCACAAGTCGAACATGTCGCTTGTGCTGATCACGCACGATCTGGGCGTGGTCGCCGGGATCTGCGAGCGGGTGATGGTGATGTACGCCGGAAGAGTGGTGGAATCCGCGCCCGCCGAGGCGATTTTCTACAATCCACAGCATCCTTATACGCAAGGCCTGCTGGCGTGCTCCGCCCGCATGACGTGGCGTCGCGACGATGTCCTGCCGACGATTCCCGGCCAGCCCCCGAACTCCGGATCGCCCGCGGCAGCCGGCTGCCGCTTCGCGCCGCGCTGCCGTCACCGCTTCGAACGTTGCGACCGGGAGACACCCGAGCTGGTTGTGTGGCGCGACGGACACGCGAAGGCCTGCCATCTTGAGCAGGTACCGTGAGCGCGGCGTTGCTGGTCGTGCGCGGGTTGCGGGTAAGCTATCCATTGCCGGCGAACCGGCCGTGGCGGCGCGCCCAGCACATCAGAGCGGTCGACGACGTGGATTTCGATCTAAGGCCGGGAGAGACATTAGGCATCGCCGGCGAATCCGGGTGCGGAAAGTCCACCCTGGCGCGCGCGCTTACCGGGCTGCAACCGATAACCTCCGGCAGTGCCAGGCTGTTGGGTACGGAGCTGAACGGACTCTATCGCGCAGGCTGGCGTGCCCTGCGCCGCGACGTGCAGATGGTGTTTCAGGACGCGATTGCAAGCCTCGATCCGCGCATGACGATTAGCGCAATTATTGCCGAACCGCTAATCAATCTTCACCCTCGGATACCGAGCACTGAGCGCCGCGATCGCGTCCTGGATATGGCTGAGCAGGTCGGCCTCACGGCACGTGATCTGCACCGTTATCCGCACGAGTTTTCGGGCGGTCAATGCCAGCGCATCGGCATCGCGCGCGCGCTGGTGGCGCGCCCGCGCCTGCTGATCTGTGACGAACCGGCAAGCGCGCTGGACGTCTCTATCCGCGCTCAGATAATCAATATGCTCAAAGGATTGCAGGATAAACTTAATCTCTCCATGATCTTCATATCCCACGATCTGGCGGTGCTGAAGAGTATCAGCCATCGCGTACTGATCATGTACCTGGGCAAAGTCATGGAACAGGCCCACTGCGAAGAACTCTTCGCTGACCCCGCGCACCCTTACACGCGGGCGCTGCTGTCGGCCGCGCCGCGCGCGGACCCGCGACAGGAACGTGCGCGGCGCCGAATAACGCTGGATGGCGAACCGCCGTCGCCGACCGCGTCGCCCACCGGTTGTGTGTTTCATGCGCGCTGTCCTTGGGTCGCGGCGCGCTGTCGAAGCGAAATCCCTGAGCCGCATCGTTTCACCCTACGCAGGGTTGCCGCCTGCCACTATGTCGGCACCCTGGGCGACGTGCCCGTGCGGTGCGGCGATGAGGGGCGATGAAATGATCGCCCGCCGGACAATCTCCGAACCGCCGCGAATGGCCACCAGGTACACGACCTCGCCATGGATCGTATATATTTTCGCGGCGCTCTTGAGCACCGCTTATGTTGCCTGGCTGGCGCTGGCGCAGGTCAATTTTCTATACCCGGTTTGGCATGATCTGATCGGCATTGATCTTACTATCGAAGTCTATGGCCCGCGGAATCGCTATCGGCAGGGCTTCGAGCTGACGTCCAAGTCCGAACGCAGCCGGCTGTTTGCCGGCATCGTGGACGCCATTCACGGCCGCGGCGCCGGCCTGGACAAGCTTGTCTACCACGATAACGAAGGCCGCGCTCTGGGGACGCTGTTACGAGAGCCGGAAATCGTGCACCTTAAAGATGTCGCGGCGCTGGTCGATGCCTTCAGCTGCGCCGGCATAGTCGCGATCATCGCGGCCGCCGCGCTATTGCTGAACATACACAAACGCAGACTTGCCCCGCCCCCCGCAAAGTCGCTGCTGCCCGGCTTGCTCGTGCCCATAGTCGCGCTAGCCGCAGCAATTCTCGTCGCCGGGCCCGTGAACGCGTTTTACTGGCTGCACACCGTGGTCTTTCCAGCCGGACACCAGTGGTTTTTTTATTATCAGGATTCCCTCATGTCCACCATGATGATGGCGCCGGTCCTGTTTGGATACATCGCGCTCGTCTGGACGCTGCTGACATTGTTGCTGCTGACCGTCTGCATCGCGCTCGGACAACGTATTAGCCGTGTGTAAAGCGTATGGGGTCAATGCTCGATCTCATGCATCAGGCGCTTGCGTCGGTTACCAAATGTGTAGAGACGGATAAGAAGAGTGCGGGTGAGATGTCATCATTAACCGCCAGTCGCGTAAATGCGCCTAACGGTCCAATCCAGACTGCCGCGGATCGAGATTATTGCCTAGCATCGTGATTGCCTCGCGGATGTATGTTTAACCACCCTTTTCGGGCAAACATTCCGTTGGCAACCGCCTGGGGCGCATCCGCATACACCTTATATCAAGGAGATAGCCATGTTATTTCGAAAGTACCTGATTAGCGCACTATTCATGTTGTTTGCTTCAGTAGCCGCCGCCGAGTCGATCAACATCAACAGCGCCGACGCGCAAGGCCTGGCAGAACTTAAGGGCGTCGGGCCTGCCAAAGCTGCCGCAATTATCGCGGACCGTGACGCGAACGGCCCGTACGGCTCAGTGCAGGAGCTTGACCGCGTAAAAGGCATTGGTCAAAAGACGATTGAGATGAATATGGAAATGCTATCGGTCAGCGACGAGGCTGAATAACCTCCAGACCCAGTCGTAACTTAAGTGAAGAAGGGCGGCGCGCCAGGCCGCCCTTCTTTTTGCCCACCTTCCCTGCGCCTTCGCGGGTCGACTCCATTCGACCTCGCTGACGGGGGCCGCAGATCCGACACCGTTCCTTGACTCCTTGTCGAGTCCGATCCTTCCTCTATTAACTCTGCAGCAAGTCGATTATTGCGTGTTAACGACAATTAACATCCGAACGCGCCTCGGATATCACGACCTCCGCGGAAGTGCCGATGGGTAACAGGCCGCTGACCGGCGGCAACAGACCACCCACCGGGTCGATCTTCAGACGCAATGCGGCGACGTTGATTTCTCCCATGTTGCGCCTCGTGGCCTTGTCCTGCCATTAGCGACCAGCTTTACGCCGGGAACCTCCGGCACCTTGACGACGGTGTTCGGCGGAAACGCAGCCTGACTGCTGACCAGGCGGTTGTTGATACGAAGATTCTCGATGATCGAATCACCATCGACGGAAGCTCTGCCACTTGCAGTGCACCTCGCGCTTGTATCCGCCTCGATCAAATCAGCCTAGATCACCAGCGTGGCGCCGACTAACAGATTCAAATCCGCCACGAAGGCCCGAGCGTTAGTCTCAATAATACTGACAGATATTTTTATTATCCGTAACAAATAGTTGGCTGAATAAATGAAGAACTGCATGCCACCGCTCCAGACCATTAACATGGATGGGCGCCGGTCTCGGCAATGATGTCAGTTCAAGGCGCTCGCGTAACGGGATTTACGGGATTACAATCCCGCGAATGGGCGTCACGTCAAACAGGCCCCTATTACCTTTGAGGAAAACCGCTACATTCTGGGCTAGCTATGGGATACAATTCCCTACTATGAAGGGAAATCTGAAGAGTCGCCTCACGACAGCGTGCCGACACTTGTTGCGGCCGCTGGTCAGTCTGCTGCTGCGCTACGGGATGGCCTACGGCGAGTTCGCCGAGGTCGTGAAGTCGGTTTACGCCGAGGTCGCGCGCGAAAATTTTACGCCCAAAGGGGACAAACCTTCCGACTCGCGCGTCGCAATCATCACGGGGCTGACCCGCAAGGAGGTCAAGCGGCTGCGGGAGGCGGGCATCGATACCAAGGCTTCCAGTAACGTCAATCGAGCGACGCGGGTGTTATCCGGCTGGTATCAGGATGCCGAATTTACTGGCGACGACGGCCAGCCGCTGCCCTTGCGACTGGAGGGAACCGGCATCAGTTTTTCCACGCTGGTCCGCCGTTATAGCGGCGACATGCCACCCAAGACAATGCTGGAAGAATTGCATCGCGTACACGCGGTGGACCGTGCCGACGATGGCTACATTCACGTGTTAAGCCGTGCTTATCTGCCCGATTATGACGATCCGTCCGGCATCAACGAATTCGGCGTCGCCCTTCATGATCTTGTCGCGACGATCGACCACAATCTCAACCCTCAGCGCGAAGGCGCTTTGTACTTTCAGCGCATGGTGGCGAACGAGCGCGTAAGGGTGCGCTCCTTGCCTGTATTCAGACGCATCGTCGGCGAACGCGGCCAGCAATTGCTGGAGACGCTGGATGACTGGCTGAATTTGCATGAAGTCGACGACGCCAAGGCCGATGATAAGCATGCGCGCACCGGCGTCGGTATATATTTCTTTCAGGACTCGGACCAATCAGAGACGAAAAAATGAAGATTGTTGTCAGCAAACATGCGCGTCTGAACGCGGTCGTCGTTGCCGCCGTTATCCTGCTTACCGCCTGCGGCGGCGGCGGCGGCCAGTTGGCCGGCATCTCGGGCACGGGCATCACGTCTTCGGGAACGGTGACTGGCTTTGGCAGTGTGATTGTCAACGGCGTGGAGTTTGACACCGGCGGCGCGAAGATCATCGTGGACGGTAAACGGGCGAGCCCGGCCGCGTTGCGCGTGGGGCAGATCGTGACCGTTACGGGCGTCTTGGAGACAGAGACAAGCGGGGTCGCGGAGACGGTCGTGTTCAATCGATTGCTGGACGGCCCCATAGCCGCCAAAGATTCCGCAAACAGGCTTGTAACCGCGCTAGGCCAAACCGTGCTGATCGACGACACAACGCGCTTCGACGGCGTCCGGTTCGCCGATCTGGCGGAACAGAATCTGATCCTGGTAAGCGGTTTTATCGACGAGAACGGCAACGTCGTCGCCACCTACATGCGGCGCGGCGCCGTGGTCTTTGATTTCAATACCCGGATCGATGTCGAAGACACGCTGAGTAATCTCAACATGGCCGCCCAAACCTTCGACGTCGGCTCGTTATCGGTCAACTACGGAGGCGCGGACATTAATGAGGCCGCCGGCGCGCTTCGAGAAGGCGCTACAGTCGAGATCTTCGGCATGCTGTCGGCGCAAACCGGCATCCTCACGGCCGACAGCGTTACGGTGATTGATCCAATTCTGGCCGCACCGGGCACGCGCGTGGAATTGGAGGGAATCATCGCCAACTTCGCCGGGCGCGCCGATTTTACTATCGGTGGTCAGCCGATAGATGCCTCGGCAGCCGTCCAAGAAGACAACACGGGCCAGACGCTGGGCGTGGGCGTAACGCTTGAAGTCGAGGGCGTGATTGCCGACGACGGGGTGCTCGTCGCCGAGAGTTTCGCTATCCGGCCGTCCAGCGATATCCGGATCGAAGCTGCTGCCGATGCGGCAACGACGGCACAACAC
>JACCYU010000089.1 GCA_013696315.1 Gammaproteobacteria bacterium
GGACACACAGCGTGAGCTGGTATTGATCGGTCCGTGGAAACCGTCCACCCTGCCGACCGAGCTGACCGCGTGGAAGCCAACGATCATACCTGTGGCGTTGCCGGCGATAGGCGAGGTCATCGCCTCCTTAAGGACCATGGTGGCAGGACGGCCATTGCAGGTGTGCGGCATCGAGGGCGTGGACATCCACACGCTCAATAACGTGGCCTGTCGCCTGCGTCAGGCGAAGTATTCGGTCATAGGCTGGGCGGCAGGCGAGCTCGATTTTCCGCATGCCGAGTTAACCGTGCAGGCACTGGTCGAACTGGCGCGCGATCTGAACATAACGACCCGTAGCGGTGCGCTGCCGCTGGGCGGCGCGCAAGGCGACGTGACGATGAACCAGGTCAGTTTATGGCAGTGCGGCCGCCCGCTACGCACCAGTTTCAGCCGCGAGGTTGCGGAGCACGACCCGGTTCAGTTCGAGTACCGGCACGTGCTGGGCGCGGCCGGCGCCGATGCGCTGTTGTGGCTATCGACGTTTCTGCCGCATACACCGCCGCCTGAGACGGACATCCCGACTATAGTGATCGGCCATCCGGCTATCGACCTGCTGCGGTCGCCGGACGTCTTCATTCCGGTGGGGGTGCCCGGCATCGACCACGCGGGGCATATCTATCGAAGCGATGTCGTGGTCGCGCTGCCACTGCGGCGCCTGCGCGAATCCGCGCTGCCGCCCGCGGCCGACGTACTCGCCGCCATCACCGCGCGGCTGTAGACACGACGGCGATCATTGCCTCGCGCCCGCACCCTCTGAATCATGAACAAATACACTATGCAAAAATACTCATGCACAAGTTTCTCACGGTCAGCCTGACCCTGCCTGGCGCGCGGGCGAACCCATGTTGATAAAACTGGCGGGCGGCACGGTTTACGATCCCGCGCAGGGCGTGGACGGCGAAGTCAAAGACCTGTTTATACGGGACGGCCGTCTGGTCTCGCCGCCTTCCACGGATGCGAAAATCGGCCGTGAATACGATCTCACGGGCCAGGTGGTAATGGCCGGCGGCATCGATATGCATACCCACATCGGCGGCGGCAAAGGCAATCTCGCCCGCGGCATGCTGGCGCGCGACGCACACGCCGACGAGTGGGGCGCCGGCGCACCGCTGCCGGACGTGGATCATGCGCCTTTAGACCAGGATCGTGGGTCTCACCGCAAGCCGAGCATCAGCAGCGCCGTGCCGCCCGCGCCGGTGGCCGGCTACCGTTACGCCGAGATGGGCTACACCACGTGCTTCGAACCCGCGGTGGTGCCCATCAACGCGCGTCACGCGCACATGGAAATGGCCGATACGCCGCTGGTAGACACCGGCGGTTATGCAATCCTCGGTAACGACGACTTCCTGCTGAGGCTGCTGGCCGACGGCGCCGAGCAAAACGTGATCAATGACTACGTCGCGTGGACCCTGAATGCCACGCAGTGTATCGGCGTCAAGGTGGTCAACGCGGGCGGCATCAACGCGTTCAAATACAACGCGCGCAAGCTGGATCTCGATGAGCAGTCTCCGCACTACGGCGTGCGTCCGCGCGATATCATCCGCACGTTAACCCGCGCGGTGACGGAGCTTGGCATACCCCATCCGCTGCACGTACACACCAGCAACCTTGGCATCCCCGGCAATATCGCGTCTACGCTCGCGACCATCGACGCAGCCGAGGGCCATCGCATCCACCTGACCCACGTGCAGTTCCACAGTTACGGCGCCGAAGGCGACCGCAAGTTCTCATCAGCCGCCGCACAAGTGGCCGAAGCTGTGAACCAACACGACAATGTGACCGTGGACGTGGGCCAGGTCATGTTCGGCCAGACCGTCACCGTGTCGGCCGACACCATGCACCAACACGCGGCGCGCGGGCACGCACATCCGAAGAAATGGGTGTGCATGGATATGGAGTGCGAGGCGGGCTGCGGCATCGTGCCTTTCGAGTACAAGGACCAGAACTTCGTCAACGCCTTGCAGTGGGCGATCGGTCTGGAGACATTTCTGATGGTGAGCGACCCGTGGCGCGTGGGTCTCACCACCGATCATCCCAACGGCGCGCCGTTCACCAGCTATCCGCACCTGATCCGGTTGCTGATGGACCGCAGCTTTCGCGCCGACATGCTGACTACCATTCATCCGGGCGCCGCCGCGATGAGCCAGATCGGCAGCCTCGCGCGCGAATACTCGCTGTACGAAATCGCCATTATGACGCGCGCGGCGCCCGCCCGCCTGCTGGGCCTGGAAGACCGTGGCCGGCTGACACCGGGCGCGGCGGCGGATGTCGCCGTTTACCGGCCTCACAAGGACCGCGAACGCATGTTCGAGCGTCCGTCGCTGGTGTTCAAGGACGGCGAGCTGGTGGTCAAGGACGGCAAGGTAATCAAGGCCCCGCGGGGTCGCACGCACGTGGTGCGGCCCGATTTCGATGCGGGCATCGAACGGAACTTAAGCGCCTGGTTCGATGAGTGCCACACGGTAAAATTGGATAATTACAAAATCTCCGTTGACGAGATGGCCGACCTTGTTGGCAGCCCGGTGGTGGTGCATCCCTGCGGAACACGGCGATGATCATTAACGGTGTCGAGATCGAAGACACGTTCGCCGAGGCCTTCGACATGCGCGCCACGCGCATCATCATCACCGCCATCAATTTCAAGTGGGCGCGCCACGCGGCGGTGACCATGACCGGCTTCGCGACCTCCGTCATCGGTTGTGGGGTCGAGGCCGGCATCGAGCGCGTGCTGCATGGCGACGAGACGCCAGACGGCCGTCCCGGCATGGCGGTGCTGCTGTTCGCGACATCGACCAAGACGCTCGCCAAGCAGCTTGAGACGAGAGTCGGCCAGTGCGTGCTGACCTGTCCGACCACGGCCGTGTTCGCGGGCCTCGAAGGCGACGAAAAGATCCCGCTGGGCAAGAACGTCCGCTATTTCGGTGACGGTTTTCAGATCTCCAAGATGGTTGGCGGCAAGCGCTTCTGGCGGGTGCCGGTGATGGATGGCGAGTTTCTGTGCGAGGAGGAAACCGCGCGCACGACCGCGGTCGGCGGCGGTAATTTCCTGGTGCTGGCCAGGACCATGTCGCAGGCGCTGCTCGCGAGCGAGGCGGCTATCGACGCCATCTACCGGCTGCCGCATGTGATCATGCCATTCCCCGGCGGCGGTGTGCGTTCGGGCTCGAAAGTCGGCTCGAAATACAAGGGCCTGATGGCGTCCACCAACGATCCGTACTGCCCGACCCTCAAAGGTCTCGCCGGCTCGCGTCTGGGTGCGGACATCGGCGCGGCGATGGAGATCGTCATTGACGGCCTGACCGCCGACGACGTGCGTCACGCGATGCGCACCGGCATCCACGCGGTGTGCGCGCTGGGGTCATCAGAAGGCATCTTGCAGATCACGGCCAGCAATTTTGGCGGCAAGCTGGGCGCCCATCACTTGCACTTGTCGGAGATTATGGGTGAAGCCGATAGTTCTTGAACTGCGCGAGCCGCAGCTCGTACCCGTCGACATGAGCCCGCTCGCGCCCGACCGACTGAAAGGGATGCGGGCGAAGAAGATCAGCGCAGTGCGCCTGTGGACGGGTAACCGGCAGGTACCGGTCGGTGACCTGTTCAATGTCAGCGGTGAGGATCATACCCGGCTGGTGATAGGCAACGCTAGCGCTTCACTGGAACGCATCGGCGCGGGCATGGTCGCCGGACAGATCGAAGTCGAAGGCAATGCTGGCAGTTATCTGGGGCGCGACATGAGCGGCGGCCAGATTCGCGTGCGCGGCGACTGCGGCGCGTTCTGCGCCAGCGCAATGCGGGCCGGGTTAATTGAAATTGACGGCAACGCGGACGATTTTCTCGGCGCCGCGGTCACCGGCGAGCGCCAGGGAATGCGTGGCGGAATGGTGCTCGTCAGGGGCAATGCAGGCGACCGCATCGGCGATCGCATGCGCCGAGGCATGATTCTGATCGAAGGCAGCGCGGGCGACTTCTGCTGCTCCCGCATGGTTGCCGGCACGGTGGCGGTGCTGGGCGACATGGGTCAAGGCATCGGCGTGGGTATGCGACGCGGTTCGCTATTGCTGGCGACCGATCCCGGCGGGTTCCCCGCCACGTTTGTCGATACCGGCGCGCACAGTCTCGGCTTCCTCGCGTTATGGGCGCGGCAGTTCCGCGGTCTGGACAGCACGTTCGCGCATCTCGATCCCGCCCGTCAGCGCGTGAATCGGTACGTCGGGGATCTTGCCAACGATGGCCGGGGCGAGATTCTGGTGTGGGTCAAGGATCCGTCACATCCCCCGCTATAAGAATTGATCGTGTGTGAGGACGATCCGACCCGGAAGCGCCGCGGGCAACGCCGAAAGACGCCCTCAGCCTGCGGGCTTAACTCGCATCCATGGCCGGCGCGTTTCGGCCGGCGGCCGCGTCACTGCGGCGCGCTCGGCGCTCGGCACTGCGATCGATAAAGCCTTCGATCACCACGTAGAACACCGGCGTAAACAGCAGCCCGAAGAATGTCACGCCCAGCATGCCGCTGAACACCGTGGTGCCCAGCACCTGACGCATCTCCGCGCCGGCGTCATGGGCGAGCATCAGCGGCACCACGCCGAGGATGAAAGCGAACGATGTCATCAACACCGGCCGCAGCCGCATTTGCGCGGCCTCGACCGCGGCGGTGAAGCGATCCCTGCCCTCCTGCCTGCGCTGCCTGGCGAATTCCACGATCAGCACCGCGTTTTTGCAGGCGAGACCGATCAGCACCACGAAACCGATTTGCGTCAGGATATTATTGTCCATGCCGCGCAACCAGATGCCGGTAATAGCGAACAGCAGACACAAAGGCACGATGAGAATAATCGCGAGCGGCAGCGACCAGCTCTCGTACTGCGCGGTGAGCAACAGAAACACGAACAGGACGCTCAAGGGGAACACCAGCAGGACCGTGTTGCCGGCTTCGCGCTCCTGATAAGCGGTCTCCACCCACTCGAAATCGAAGCCCCGCGGCAGATTTTCGGCCGCGAGCTGCTCCATCGCGGTTAACCCCGCGCCCGAACTGACGCCCGGCCCGGCGCTGCCCTGCACCTCCGCGGCCGGATAGAGATTATGGCGCACCACGCGGTCCGGTCCCGTGGTCCAGCGGATTTCGGCCAGCGATCCCACCGGCACCATTGCGCCTGTGTCCGAGCGCGCGCGCAACTGCATGATGTCGTCAGGCTCCAGTCGATACTGCGCATCGGCTTGCGCCGTTACACGAAACAGGCGCCCGAACAGATTGAAATCATTGACATACGACGAGCCCAAATTGGTCGCCAAAGTGCTGAAGACGTTTTCCACCGGCACATTCAGCATCTCGGCCTTGGTGCGGTCGATGTGGAGATAATATCGCGGCGTGTCGGTGCTGAAGGTGGTAAAAACACTTTCCAGGTTCGGTGACTGGTTGGCTGCCGCCAGCAGCTCGCCGGTCGCCCGCACCAGCGCTTCCAAACCCGCGCCGCCGCGATCCTGCACCATCATGGTGAAACCGCCGCTGGTCCCCAGGCCGCGCACCGCCGGCGGCTCGATCACCAGAAACTCGGCCGCCTGAATGCCCGACAAGGTCTTCTGCAAGCGGCCGATCAACGCCGTAGCCGTCTCGCCGGACGCACGCTCCGCGAAGGGTGGCAGTAACACGAACATCGCCGCCTCATTGGGCGAGGTCGCGCGCGTAACGCCGGAGAAACCAGCGATTCCAACCACGTGCGCCACACCCTTCGTCTTGCGTATCAACCTGTCGGCGTGTTTCACCACCGCATCCGTGCGTTGTAGCGAGGCGCCTTGCGGCAACTCGACGGACACGATGAGAAAACCCTGATCCTGCTCGGGTATAAATCCACCCGGCACCTGGCTGATCGCAAACGCGGTGGCGAAGATCAGAATCAGAAAGGCTACCAGCACCACCACTGAATGGCGCACAAGCTTGCTCACAGCAGCAGCATAACCGCGGCTGGCGGCGTCGAAAGCGCGGTCGAAGGCGCGGAAAAACGGCCGGGTTAGACGGCTGAAGAAACCATGCGCGTCATCATCGTTCTTTTTCAGCAGCAGCGCACCCAGAGTCGGACTTAAGGTCAGCGACACAAAGGTCGTGATGATTGTCGCCGCGGCGATCGTGACCGCAAATTGCTGGAAGAACTGGCCTGAAATGCCACCGATAAAGGCCGCGGGTATAAACACCGCGCACAACACCAGTCCGATGGAAATCAGCGCCGCGCCAACCTCGTCCATGGTCTTGTGCGCGGCCTCGCGCGCGCTCATGCCTTCCCGCAGATTGCGCTCCATGTTCTCGACCACCACGATCGCGTCGTCCACCACAATGCCGACCGCGAGCGCCAGCCCGAAGAGAGTCAGATTGTTGAGCGAGAAGCCTAGCGCCGCCAGCACCGCGAAGGTGCCGATCAAGGCGACCGGAATCGCCACGATCGGGATCACCGCCGCCCGCCACGACTGTAAAAACGCGATGATGACCAGGCACACGAGGATCACCGCCTCGAAGATCGTCACGTAGACGGAATTGATTGACTCCGCGACGAACTGCGTCGGGTCGTACGCGATCTCGTACGCGAGCCCGGGTGGGAAGTCCTGAGACAGATCCCGCATGACTGCGCGAATCTCGTCCGCGGTGGCGAGCGCGTTGCCGCCCGGCAACTGGAACACGCCGATGCCCTGCGCGGGATTGCCGTCCAGATAACTGTTGCGCACGTAGTCCTGCGCGCCCAGTTCCACTCTCGCCACGGTGCCCAACCGCACCAGGCGCCCGTCGGCGCCGGCCTTGACGATCACCCGGCTGAATTGCTCGGGACTTGCAAACCGGCCCTGCGTGTTGACGGTGAGTTGAAACGCGTTGTCCAGCGGCATCGGCGGCTGACCCAGCGTACCGGCGGCGACCTGCACGTTCTGTCCCTGCAAGGCGCTGGTAACGTCCGTGGCCGTGAGGTTCAGCGAGGCCAGCCGTTGCGGATCCATCCAGATACGCATGCTGTACTCGCGCGCGCCAAACACGATGATGTCGCCCACACCCTCGACGCGCCGGAGCACCTCGGCGATCTGCAGCTCCACGTAGTTGCTGACGTAAAGCCCGTCGTAAGTGCCGTCCGGCGACAGCACGTGCACCACCATCATCAGGTCGGGCGAGCGCTTGCGCGTGATAAGGCCTTGCTGGCGCACTTCCTCGGGCAATCTCGATTCGGCCACCGCGGCGCGGTTTTCCACCAGCACCTGCGCGGTATCCAGATCGGTGCCAAGTTCGAACGTGACTTCCAGTTCGAACGCGCCGTCGCTGGTGGTGCTGGAGTTCATGTACAGCATGCCCTCGACGCCGTTGATCTCCTGCTCCAGCGGCGTCGCGACGGTCTCGGCGACTTCTTCGGGATTGGCGCCCGGATAAGTGCCCGACACCACCACGGTCGGCGGGGCGATCTCGGGATACTGGGTGATAGGCAAGCCGAAATACGCCACGGCGCCGACGATAGTGATCAAGAGCGAGCACACCGCCGCAAAGCGCGGGCGCTCGATGAATAAGTGAGGAAACTTCATGGCCGGCGCAAATGCGCCTGGCTGGGCCATTGTGCAGCATCCAGACTGATCCGCTGCGGCTGAACCTTTGCGCCTGGTGTGGCGCGCTGCACGCCTTTGACGATGACTCGATCGCCTTCCGCCAGGCCGTCAGTGATGACGCGCAAGTTGCCGTGTCGTTCGCCCGGCACCACACGCTTGCGCGCCACCAGGTTGTCTTCGTTGATCACGTAGACAAACTTCTGCGCCTGATCGGTGCCGATGGCGGCGTCCGGTATCAGCAGCGCGCGCGACGGACCCTGACCTCGCAGCTCGACTCTGGCGAACAGCCCCGGCACCAGCAGATAATCCGGGTTGGGGATTACGGCCCTGCCCATCATGGTGCCGGTCGCCTCGTCGATGCGGTTATCGATGAAGTCCAGATGCCCCTTGTGCGGAAAACCGTCTTCGTCGGCGAGCTGCAACCGCACCGGATAATCCTGATTGCGGGTACCGGGCCGCTTGCCGGCGCCGGCCGTACGCGCATAGCGCAGGTAGGCATACTCGTCGGTCGGAAAATAGACGTAGATGGGGTCCAGCGACACGATGGTCGTCAGCAGGGTCGAGCCGGCGCTGCCGCCGCTTATCAGATTGCCCTCGGTGACCAGCTCGCGGGATATGCGTCCGCCGATCGGCGCGCGCACCCGCGTAAAGCTCAAGTCCAACTCGGCGGTCGAGACCCCGGCCTGCGCCGCCTCCAGCCGCGCGGCCGCGCCGCGTTCGGCCTGCACGCGGACATTGAGTTCTTCTTCCGAGACCGCGCGCGACTCGAACAAACGCTCGGCGCGCTCACGCTCGTCACGGGCCAGTTTAAGTTGCGTCGCAGCCTGATTAGCCTGCGCCGCGGCGCGGTTCAGCGCCGCCTGGTAAGGGCGCCGATCGATCACGAATAGCAGATCGCCCTTGTCGACGATGACGCCATCCTTGAAATGCACCGACTTAAGATAACCGCTGACCCTGGCCCGCACCTCCACCGAATCGACGGCGGCCATCCGGCCCGTATATTCGTCCCACTCCGTGATTTCCTGCACTAATGGTTGTGCCACCGTCACCTCCGGCGGCGCCGCCGCTTGCGGCGCGGGCTCGGTCTTGCCGCCGCACGCTGCCAGCATCGAAATAAGCGCGGGTGCCATCAAAATCAGCGCGGGCGCACCCGGGTGCCGCGGGTTGATTCGCAAGCATTTTATTCGCATCAGATCGCCTTGTTAGCTGCATCGGTCATCCGCCAGATGACCGAAGCGAATCCGGCCGGGCGAGACGAACACTGTGACAACCGACCCGCATGAAAGGTGCCGGCTGAATAAACAAAAGATGGATCAACCTTGAGGGGCTTGTCGGTTGTTCCCCGCGCGCTTCGGCCTGTAAGATACCAGCGGGGTCGGGGTGTCCGAAATCAAGGGCACAGCCGCAAGCCACGGTTGTTCATAAAGGGGATGGGGCGGCGTGAAAAAGCCGGAAACAGAAATCGTCCTGCCCACGCAGCGCACACATCCTCCAACGCCGACGAAGTTTCTCACCAACCAAGGCGAGAACACGCTGAGCAAGCGGCTGGAGAAAATCCTGTTGCGGACCCAGGACTTCGATTGCCTCGTTGGATACTTTTTCATAAGTGGCTTCTTCCGGCTCTATCCCGCGCTCGAAACCGTCAAGAAAGTCCGCATCCTCATCGGCCTGAGAAACGAGCAGGTCGTCCACGGGCTAATCCAGATAGCAAAAGATGGCTCGCGTGAGAGCACGCCATCCACAGCGGAGGTCAAGGCAACCTTCGGTGGAATGATGCGTAAGGAACTCGTACAAGCTGAAGACACGCTCGCAATCGAAACCGGCATACGGAAGTTCATCGAGTGGATACGCTCTGGCAAACTGGAGGTGAAGCTCTACCGCGAGCAGAACATCCACGCGAAGGTCTACATCATGACGCCGGAGCACCCGGTAGAGAGCGTGAACCACGGCTACGTCATCACTGGGTCGAGCAACTTTTCGCACAGCGGGCTGGAAGGGAATCTTGAGTTCAACGTGCTGCTCGCGGAGCCCGAGGAGCACGACTACGCCCTGTATCGATTCAATGAGCTTTGGGAGCATGCCGTCGATGTGATGGACGTGCACGAGACGATCCTCCCACACCGTGGAGAAGGAGTCGCCGTTCGCGTTTTTCACGCCCTATGAGCTCTACCCCAAGTTTCTCGCCGAATACTTCCGCGATTACCTCGGCGATCGCGCCAGGCTGAACGCGGAAAACCTGCCTCAGAATTTCAAGAAGTTAAGCTATCAGGAAGATGCCGTCTTCGCGGCACAGCAGATGCTAAAGTCCTACGGTGGCGTCTTCATCTCGGACGTTGTCGGTTTGGGCAAAACCTACATCTCCGCACTGCTCGCGCTGCAACTCGATGGTCGCTGCCTCATCATCGCGCCGCCGAGCCTGCTCGATGAAAACAGCCCCGGATCCTGGCCGCGTGTCTTCCGCGACTTCTGCATCCCAGGACACAAGTGCGTGTCCATCGGCAAGCTCGAAGAGATCATTGCGCAAGGCGTCGAGTTTTACAAATACGTCTTCATCGACGAATCGCAACGCTTCAAAGCGACTCGACGCAGCGCTACGAGCACCTCACGCGCATCTGCCAGGGCAAGGGTGTCATCCTGGTCTCCGCCACGCCGTACAACAACACGCTCGACGACATCTACAGTCAGTTGAAGCTGTTCCAGCCGGCGCGCAACAGCACCATCCCCGGACTCCGTAATCTGGAGGCTTTCTTCGACAAGCTCCGCAATCGCCTCAAGCCTTTCCACCGGCTCGACGATGCCGAGGAATACGTTGCCGCGGTCGAGAAGAACGCCCACGAACTGCGGGAGCGCGTGCTCAAATACATCATGGTGCGCCGCACCCGTCGGGAGATTGAGAAGTTCTACGGCGACGACCTCAAGAAGCAGAAGATCTGGTTCCCAAAGGTCAGCGATCCCGTCGCGCTGCTCTACCAGCTCAACCGCAGGGAAAGCGCCATCTTTACCGACACGCTGGAGTGCGTCACGAGCGCAGATTTCCACTACGCACGTTACCAGCCGCTCAATCCCGAATACTACACTGGCCCGATTGAGGAACGCGCCGTGCAGGGACAGCACAACCTCGCCACGTTCATGAAAATCCTGCTCGTGAAGCGGCTGGAAAGCAGCTTTCACGCGTTTCAGGAAACGCTCGCGCGGTTCATCAAATCCCACGAGCTGGTGCTGCAAGCGTTCGACGACGGCTTCGTCTATACGAGCCGCAAGCACAGCCGGAAGGTGCTGGAGTTTTTGGAGGAAGGCGACGACGACGCCATCGCCGATCTCATCGCGCAGGAGAAAGCCGAGGAGTTCGCCTCCATCGTTCGGCGAAACTCCGTACGGGACATTCTATTGTCGTTCCACGAAAGGACGTGGAGGACTGGATTCGCCAGAGCGATCAATTCGCCCACTACGCCGCCGCCATCGCCGCCGGGACGCGCGGCGACAACTATCCCAAACCGCCCGAATCCATTCGCAAGTTCGCACACGAGATTGATCTGCTCCTACGCGACATAACCGTTTGCGATCCAGCCATCGGCTCCGGTGCTTTCCCCGTCGGCATGATGACGGAAATCGTCCGCGCGCGGACGGCATTGACGCCCTACTTCAACGACGTGGCGGAACGCACGGCCTACCATTTCAAACGCCACGTCATTCAAAGCTCCATCTACGGCGTGGACATTGAATCCGGCGCCGTCGAGATCGCCAAGCTGCGCCTGTGGCTGTCCCTCGTTGTGGACGAAGACGACGTTCAGCAGATCAAGCCGCTGCCCAACCTCGACTACAAGATCGTCGTCGGAAACTCCCTGCTCGGCTTCCCCTTCAAATCGCAGCGCGTCCCGAAGATCGAGAAGCTCAAGGCCGACTACTTCGACGAAACCGACCACGACAAGAAGAAGCGGCTAAAGCGCGAGATCGACTCCGAGCTTTCGCAGGCGTTCGCGGCTTCCAAGGGCAGCCTCGGCTACGAAGTTACCTTCGATTTCCAGATTTACTTCTCCGAGGTCTTCCGCACAAACGAGGGCTTCGACGTAATAATAGCTAATCCACCGTATGTCCGGCAGGAAACCATCAAACACATCAAGCCTGCGCTGAAACCGATCTACGAATGCTTCACCGGCACCGCCGACCTACTCGTCTATTTCTACGAGCGGGCCGTGAAGTTACTCACTCCGGGTGGAAACATTGCCTTCATCACCTCCAACAAATTCTACCGCGCTGGCTACGGCGAAAAGCTGCGCGGTTTCCTCGCACGCGAACTAACCTTGGATCGGCTCATTGATTTTGGCGACGCGCCCGTGTTCGAGGCCATCGCCTACGCTTCCATTCTCACCGGCGTGCGCGCCCCGCCGCCCGCGGATGCCGCCGCGCTCGGCTACACTTGGGAAAAGAAAATGCCGTTCGACCGCATCGCGCAAATCGTTCCCGAACGTGGGCAGATGATCCGACAGGACGAGTTGAAGCCGGATGGCTGGCGGCTCGAATCACCGACTACGCACCGCTTGCTGGAGAAACTGCGTAGCGCCGGAAAACCGCTGGGCGAATACGTAAAAGAACAAATCTATTTTGGAATCAAGACTGGGTTAAACGAAGCGTTTATCGTTGACCGTGCCATACGCGACCGACTTATCCGCGAACACAAATCTTCCGCCGAAGTTCTCAAACCGTTTCTGCGCGGCAGAGACGTGAAGCGGTGGCGCACCGAGTTTGCGGAGCAATATCTCATTAAGTTTGAGTCATCGGAAAACAAGACGCACCCGTGGTCGGGAAAATCCGAAAGGGAAGCGGAGACAGTTTTTTGCCGAGACATATCCAGCAATACACGACCGATTTCAGGAGTTTCGTTCCGCTTTGAAGAAGCGTGGGGACCAAGGAAAATACTTTTGGGAACTGCGGTCGTGCGTTTACTGGCAAGAGTTCGAGAAGCCAAAAGTCCTTTATCCCGATATTTACGAGCACCAGTGCTTGGTTTGGGATGAGTCAGGATTTTTTGCGGCCAATACCTGCTATTTCATCTCTACAAAAGAAAAGTGGCTGACGGGATTGTTGAACTCGGCAGCGGTGGAATGGTTTTACAGCATGGTTTCGAATCGCGTGCGCGGTGGTTACTTGCGGGCGTTTTCCGATTACATGAAACAAATTCCCATCCCCGCCGCATCGCCGGAAAAACAAAAGCCAGTGGAGCGCTTGGTTGACCGCATCCTCGCGGCGAAGGCACGGGACGCGACAGCGGACGTGAGCGCGCTGGAGCGGGAGATCGACGAGCTGGTCTATGCCCTTTACGCCCTCACCCGGAAGAAATCAAACTCGTGGAGGGCAGCGCGAAGTAGAGCTGCCGCGCCGCCGACAAAGCCAACCTCACGAAGCTCGCGGAAAGCGCGGCCAAGTCCGCCACGGCGACGGTGCCGCTGTCGCGAAGATCGAGCGGGAGATCGACGAAATCCTTCACCGGCTCATCCACCTGACTGACGCCGAAATTACCTACATCGAAATCACGCTCGCCAACACCCGCAGCCAAGCACCGGCGATGACGACAACGGCGACGAGTAGCCTTGTCA
Source organism: Gammaproteobacteria bacterium (assembly GCA_013696315.1). NCBI lineage: Bacteria > Pseudomonadati > Pseudomonadota > Gammaproteobacteria > Gammaproteobacteria bacterium. Next base: position 13,200 of record JACCYU010000089.1, read on the forward strand.
CGCTCCGCGTTGCTCAACGAATCGGTGATGACGATGGGCACGCCGGCCACGTTGCCAGGCAGCGTGGAGACGGCCGTCGCGCTCGTGACATTCGTGCGGCTGCGGCAGAGCTGCTCAAGCGCGCGCCGATTCATGCAGTAGTCGGGAGCGATATTCAGGGGAAGGTAGTCTTGATGAAGAACGTTCCCGCCGCTGGCGGCCGCGCCGCGCTTCCCTTCCCGCCCCAACGGCTTCCCGCAAGGCCTTACCAATTCGCCGGCTTGTGAATCGTGGTTCCCGGAATGGGGTTGGGTAGCTGGCTCGCCTTCAACATCCAGGCGCGGATCGGCTTCACGAAGTCGGCATGCTGGCTGAGCTGGCGTGATGTCTTGCGAGTGGGCGCACCGGGCGTGACCAGCCCGATGAGCTTCTTGTGTTGAGCTTTCACGAGACGCGAGGACTCGGCAAGGTCGGAGTCGTTGGACACGATGACGGCGCAGTCGTAGGCGTTTCGCCAGGCGTCGTTGAGCACATGCAGGGCTAGATTTACGTCCGAGCCTTTTTCCTCGTTCTTCCAGACTTCGACCGAATGCGGCCGCGGGTTGGCGTGCTCCACCCAAATCCTGTGCCGCAGAAAATGCCCATAGTGCAGCTCGATAAGGGGGCAATGCGCCTGCAAGGCGCGCATGTAGACGTCCTGCCGGATGTTGACGTTGGGATCGTTGGGCGAGGGCTGCACGCGCGCTGTGAAATATTTAACTTTCACCAAATTGTTCTGCGGCCCCCGTACCTTCTGGAATAG
>JACCYU010000090.1 GCA_013696315.1 Gammaproteobacteria bacterium
CCGATGCGCCCAACTATTTCATGATCAACGTTCAGCCGCGGGAAGTCGCCGCCCTCGCGAATCTGTTTCGCGAGAACGATTTAATGCTGCCGGAGTTTTATCCCATGGTGCGCGGCCGGCTGGTCGCGATCGACGATCGCAAGGTCGGGCCCGCCGACTACGAGGAGCCGCGCGCGAAGCAACTCATCAGCCGCGAATTCAATCTGTCCTGGGGAACTCGTTTGCAACCCGACAACAAGATTACAGCCGGGCAGTGGTGGGGGACGGCTGGTGCCGACACGAATGGTTTTTCGGTCGAAACCGGCATCGCCGAGACGCTGGGTATCGGGCTGGGCGACAAGCTTCGCTACACGATCGCGGGCGAGACGCTGGAAGGTCCGGTGACGAATCTCAGATCGGTCGAGTGGGACTCGTTCAACGTGAATTTCTTCGTCATCGCCACACCCGCGCTGCTTCGCGATCAGCCTGCGAGCCGCATCACCGCGTTCTATCTGCCGCCCGCAAAAGAGGCGTTGATAACCCAACTCGCGCGGCAATTCCCGAGCGTCACCGTGCTCAACGTCGAGGCCATCGTCGATCAGGTGCGCGCCATCATGGATCGCGCCGCGTTGGCGGTCGAGTACGTGTTTCTGTTTACCCTGGCGGCTGGCGGCCTGGTGATGTACGCTGCCATCCAGACCAGCCAGCAGGAGCGCCGCCGCGAAACCGCGCTGTTGCGCGCGCTGGGCGCGAGCCGCAGGCAGGTGCAATTAAGCCTGATCGCGGAGTTTGGCACGGTGGGCATAGCGGCCGGCGTGCTGGCGGCCGTGGTAGCAACCATCGCGGGATATTTTCTCGCGACGAACGTGTTCGAGCTGCCGTATCGGATCAACCCCTGGCTGTGGGCGTGCGGCATTCTCGCCGGCGGGGCCGGCATCACCGCGGCCGGGTTGCTGGCCACGCGGCCGGTTCTGAACCAGTCGCCCCTGCTGGTATTGCGACGGGTTTGAGCCTCAATATAGCGGTCGCAGCAGGTCCCTGTTGCGAGCGTTGACGTCACGCGTTATAGGTGTTGCACGTATTTTACGTGCAAATTACTGTGAGCCGCGCCATGAAACAGAACATTACATTGAGTCTGGATCACGAAGTGATCCGTAACGCCCCCGTTATCGCTGCAAAACGAGCCACCTCGGTCCGCAGAATGATTGGCGACGAACTGACCCGAGCCGTTGAAGAAGCTGAACTGTTCGAGAAGGCCAGGCGTCCGGCGCTGGCTGAGCTGAATGCCGGCTTGTATCTTGGCGGTCACGGTTCTGCGCCTAGAGACACACTGCATGACCGGTAAGGTTTCCTCGATACCAATGTTCTGATTTACGCCTACGATCTGGACGCCGCGAACAAACGAGACCGTGCGGTTGCGGTGGTGAAAGACCTGTGGGAAACAGAATCCGGCATTATCAGCACGCAAGTCCTGAAAGAGTTCTATGTAAACGTCATACAAAAGATTCCAACGCCACTTTCACGCGCGAAAGCCCGAGGTGTGCTGAATGCTTATGTCGTATGGCCGATGGAAACTATTCGACCGGACACCATCATGCTGGCTTCCGAATTTCAGGAACGTCACCAGTTGTCATTCTGGGACGCCATGATCGTAATCGCTGCCGTTCAGGGCGGGGCGGAAATTCCTATGAGTGAAGACTTGAACCACGGGCAGATTATTGAAGGGATTCGAATCGAAAATCCGTTTATGACGTAGCTCTTCGACCACCAGTTTCCCCGTCTGGCTGTATCAAGCTTTATTGGCTGCGCACTTTCGCCTCTGTCGAGTGACCGAGCTACGTTTGCGCAATCCACCAAAACTCCGACGGTACGCATCGAAAATGGCTGGCTCAGTGTCGAGGCGCATAATATTTCGCTGAACAATCTGCTTGACGCAATAGCGGAGAAGAGTGGCATCGCGATCTACAGCGAAGCGCTGAATGTACCGCCGGTTTCGATTGCATTTGAGCATCAGCCGTTGGCGAGGGCTTGAGACGGATTCTCGTAAATCAGGATGTTTTTTTTCTGTACGAGGTGGGCCTACGCGACCGAGAGCCGGTCGTATTGTGGGTCTATCCACGTAGGAAAGGACGCGAGATGGTGCCGGTGCCGCCCGAGCGCTGGGCCAGCACCGCCGAGCTGGAGCAGGCGATCGAGCGATGCGAGCGCCGCCGCCAGAATGCGCGCTGTCGAGGCTGTCATCGAGCGCAAAGGGGCGGACTCCATGGACTCCGTGTTGTACGCCTTGACCGATACGAATGCGCAGGTGCGTTACAGCGCCGTGTCCGGGGCGTTGCCCCTCGGGTTGCGACTCCCCGACGGCACGTTGGAAAATCTCGCGCAATACGACCGCTCTCATTTTGTCCGAATGCTCGCGCTCAAGGCCATCGCCGAAGTGCCGGGCGCGGATAATGTACAAACGAGAAGCATGGCTCAGGCGGCGCTGGCCGATCCGCATCCCGATGTCCGGGCACAGGCGCGCGATGTGCTGGCTACTCTGAAGCACGCTGATCGGCCGCAGGGGCTATCAGACACTGCTAATCTTTACAAAAGATTGCATGCGAAACAGTTGTCCCGAAATGGCAGAACCTGGCGACGACAGCCTTAGTCTGACCTCAGCTTTCTAAGCTCGGTGGCGGTGACTAACGTTTCAGAGAGCTAGCGGGTTAACGTGTTTGACGCCGGGAAATCTCAGAAAATCATAGTCTGCCGAGTAGATAGTGCAGTCATGCTCCAGCGCCAGGGCGGCGAGGTGGGCATCCGAGGTCAGGTTGCCGGCCGTGCCTGCGGCGTCGAGCAAGCTGCGTAGCAAGCGCCAGTGGTCTGGCCCGGGAGCAATCGCGGTCACGAATGGCTGCGCGAGCCAGGCCGCGACGAAACTGCATGCATATCAGGTTTCAGCGCGCGTTGCATGATGCCGGGCCGAGTCGTTATGCGTAGGAATGCCAGAATGACAATCCACGCAAGCCTGACTTCCGTCGAGCTGGACAACGTTTGTTCCAGCCATCGACGCGCGGCAGGATGGTGAGCCGAATCGGCGGTTACCGCATAGATCAGCAGATTGGCATCGATCAGTATCACTTCTTCAATTGCAGCTTGCGTATAAGTTCTTCATCCTCAAGGCGGTCAGCGTGCGCGAGGGCCTTGTTTAGGTTCAAGTTGTCAAGCACGGCGCCCATGTGTTGGGGTTCGACAGAGTAAGGGCGTGGCTCGGGGAGCACGTTGCTGGCCGTCAGTCCCGCCTGCAAGGTCTCGTTAACGACCGATTTGAAGGGTTTGCCCGAGCGGTGAGCCAGCGCCTTCAATGCCTTGGCCAGTTTGTCCTCGATCGTTAATGTGGTGCGCAAGGTTTGCGCATCTTGACACAAAATCAATAAGCATCAAGACATCAAGTGATAGTCTCACCGAAGCTCGCGATTGAAAATCGCTTGGCCTTTCGATATGAGGCACGTGAAAGATTCATTGAAGACGTGGCTCCTCGATCACCCGTTTCTCCTTCATAGCCGCGGGTCGGCATTAACACGCCGATTGTCGTTCACATCCGAAGTTCGCATTTTGATCGCCCGCCGGTCGCGATATAAAAGCCTTCCGGCTTGGCAACATGGATAGCGCACAGGCACGCTGTTCACCTGAGCGAGTGTCTGGATGATCCATCCAGTCAAGGAACTACGATTCAACTTACTGAACCTTGAATAATGGGTGAACTTTTTGTGGTGTGCATTGGTCCGATCCTTTAGGCGCAACACGAGAGGGGT
>JACCYU010000091.1 GCA_013696315.1 Gammaproteobacteria bacterium
GCGCTCTGATAACACTGCAACGGGGCGGGGAAAGGAGTGGGGAGATTTCAATCGAACGTGCGGCCATGGCCGCTGCTGGCGCTCATCATGAGCGTTGTGTTTCTGTCGTCCTGCGCGCTGCCGGGACTCTCGATCAGAGACTACGATCGGGAGCCTGACCAGTACGCGACTTCGGATGATCCGCGTTATCTCGACGAAGACGAAGTCGATTACGATCCTGTCGTTCACTCGATTACGCCCGCACTGGTGCTCAATCAGCAGGTGGCGGATACGATCGAAACAGGCGGACCCGGCGGCGCGCGGCACAACGAGCGATTAGACGCCGAGTATAAGGTCGGCCCCGGCGATGTGCTCAGCGTCATCGTGTGGGTGCATCCCGATCTCACCAATCCCACTGGCGCGACCGAAAATCTGGAGAGCGCGGGCCGGCTCGTGCAGGCCGACGGCACGATATTCTTTCCCTTTGTCGGCACCATCAATGTCGCCGGCCACACCATCAAGGAAATCCGCCAGATGCTCACCGACGGCCTCGAGAGCGTCATGCGTGAGCCGCAGGTGGATCTGCGCGTGCTTTCATACCGCAGCAAATATGCATTTGTCGTCGGTAGCGTCGGGCGGCCATGCAGAATCGCCATCACCGACCGGCCGCTGACCATTGTTGATGCGCTGAACCAGTGCAATAGCATCACGCGTCCGATCACCACCCGTTCGGTCACCGTTGTGCGCGGCTCGCGTACTCAGCTTGTGGGCCTGCGCGATGTTTATCTGGGCGACGATCCGTATGGCATCCGCCTGCACAACGGCGATCGCATCTATCTCAACGACACGCGGGACCGCATCTTTATGGTGGGTGAATTTATGGAGCAGAAGACGCTGCCGGTGCCCACCAGCGGGCTGACGCTTGCGGAATCCATCGCGGCCTCCGGCGGGCTTAACCTGGAGACCGCCAATGCGGGCGGCGTGTATGTGATTCGAGGGCTGGTCTCCGAGCGGGATATGGAAAATGAAGGTGTAGAAGCCACCGATATATCGCCCGAAATTTATCATCTGGATGCCAGCTCGATCGATGCGCTCATTCTTGCCGATCAGTTCCAGCTCCAGCCGCGCGATGTCGTATTCGCCGCCGCGGCGGACCTGGTCAACTTCAACCGTGCGCTTGCGCAGCTGATCCCGACGGTCTCACTGCTGTTCCAGTCCCGGTTCATTGTGCAGGGCAGATAAAGTCTATCCTCGCGCCCATTCCAAAACCGTTCTTGTCATTCTGAGTGGAGCGAAGAATCTCTATAACCACCTGAGCTGGACAAGGTTCTTCAGTCGCCATGCGCCTTTAGAATGACAGAGGAGTTTTGAGCCGTTCTCAAACCGAGACCCGAAATCGCGAGTGCATGAAATGTTTCATCGATCATGAACAAGGCCATTCAGCAGGAACACTGGGCACTATCCGCGCAGGACGAGCAGGAGGAAGAGATAAGCCTGCGGGACTATGTCGGCATCATCCTGCAATCCTGGGAGCTGGTACTTTTTACGCTCGCGCTCGCCGCGCTGATTGGCGCCTATATCGCATGGACGGCGCGGCCGGTTTATGAAAGTAATGCGCTCATCCAGGTCGAGCCCAAGCCGGGCGCCTCTGTTGCTGCGGGGTTGGACCCGATGGCCGCGATTTTTGAGGAGCCGGCCCAGGGCCTGGCCGAAATTGAAATCCTTCTGTCCCGCTCGGTGCTCCGCCGGGCAGTAAAAGAACTCAAACTCGATATTGTCGCCGAGCCCCGATACTTCGGTGGCCTTGGCGCGGCACTGGCACGGCGGTATGGCGATCGCGCCGCGCCGGCCGATCCGCCGCGCACGGTTTTATCCCTGCTGCCGGCTGCCGTGAAGTCTTATATTCCGAATCTGGCAAATTACGCATGGGGCGGTGAGCGGATAATGCTGCCGCGTCTGCAAGTGGCACCTGCGCTTCTCGGCGTGCCGCTCGTGCTGGAAACGGGCGACGCGGGCAGCTATCGGCTTTTTTGCGAAGACGACACGCGCGCATATTGTGACCCGGCGCGGACGTTGCTGGTTGGTAAGGTCGGCGAATCCGTGCGCGCTCTCACGCCTGCGGGCCATATGCAGATGTTCGTAAGCGGAGCTGAAGGCGCGGCCCGGAACGCAGTTCCAATTAACCCGGTTGCCAATTCAGGTGGCCGTGCAAAATCAGCAAGAACACCTCGCCGCCACCGAGACAGCCGAGGGAACGGGCATGCTGAGCATCACGCTGGACGCGCCCGATCCGGCGGCCGTAAAAGCGCGCCTCAACGCCATCGCTAACAGCTATCTGCGTCAGAACGTTCAGCGTCAGTCAGAAGAGGCGCGGCGCACTTTGGCGTTTGTAAACGGTCAGCTTCCGCGGCTGCGCGAAAATGTGAACATCACCGAGGCCGCGATGCGTGATTATCAGGCCGAGCAGGGCACAGTGGATTTGAGCCTGGAGGCGCAGGGAATACTGAACTCCATGGCCACAGTTGAGCAGCGGATTTCCGGCCTCGGACTTCGCAGGGCGGCCCTCATGCGGACTTTTACCGAGAATCATCCGCTGGTCGAATCGCTGGATGAGAGACGAGCCCGACTGAAGGAAGATCGCGCCCGGATCGAAGAACAGATGAAAGAATTGCCTGATATCGAATCGGACTACCTCAAGCTGGCGCGCAATGCGAAAGTCGCCAACGGGCTTTACCTTCAATTACTCAACCGCGCGCAAGAGCTGAAAGTGACCGAGGCCGGCGTCACCGGCTATGTGCGTATCGTGGACTACGCCTTCAAGCCTCTGCTTCCGGCCGGCCCGAGCCGCGTGCGAATTCTGTTGGTGGCAATCGCATTGGGTGGCGTCTGCGCGGCAGGTATCATCTTTCTCAAGCGCGCCTTGGCGCGTACGCTGGAAACGCCAGATCTCATCGAGCGCAAACTGGGGTTGCCGGTTTACGCCACCATTCCACACAGCAAGCATCAATCCGCGCTATACCGCTCGAAACGCAAAAAACCGGGCTCCGGTTCCGACGTGCTGGCGCGCAGCGCGAGTACGGACAATGCGATCGAGAGCCTGCGCAGCCTGCGCACCAGCCTGCAGTTCGCGCTGATCGACGCCAAGAATAATGTCATCACCATCACCGGCCCCACGCCCGGCCTGGGCAAGACGTTCGTCGCCGTCAATCTGGCCTTTCTTCTCGCGGACATCAACAAGCGCGTATTGCTGATCGATGCGGATCTGCGGCGGGGCCATACGCACCGTTACCTGGGGCATGCGCGCACGCCCGGTCTCTCGGACGTGATCGCCGGTCGAAGCAAACTGAGCCAGTCGATTCATCTCATCGACAACAAAGGACTGTATTTCATGGCTACCGGCACGATTCCGCCCAATCCTTCCGAGCTTCTGGTGCACGACAATTTCAATCGGCTGATCGAACAGGTCTCCGAAGATTACGACATGATCATCTTCGACACGCCGCCGATTCTGAATCTCACCGACGGCATTATCACCGCCAAGCAGTCCGGTATCACTTTCCTAGTGGTGCGGGGCGGTGAGAGCACCATCTACGACGTTGAGCACAGCGCCAAGCGTTTACAGCAGAACGACATAAAGCTCAACGGCGTGATCTTCAATGATTTGAAACTGAGCGCGTCGAAGTACGGCTACGGTAAATACGGCTATTACAACTATCAGTATAAACCGGGCAAGCCGGGGGCATGACGATCGCGCGGTGCTTAGGTGTCGCGTCCCGAAACTCTTCTGTCATGCTGAGCGAACCCCCCATGTCATTCTGCGTGGAACGAAGAATCTAGTGTTCCACCGAGAAAAGACAGATGCTTCGTTTCACTCAGCATGACAAAGCATCACTCAGCATGACTGGCGAGTCAGCACGCCGAACCACTTAGCATGACAAACATATCATTCTGAGTGAAACGAAGAATCTCGCGAAGGGTCCGGGCTTGAACCGATACTACGTGTACATCCTGACCAATAATTCACGCACACTCTACACAGGCGTCACCAATGATCTCATGCGGCGAATTTACGAACATCGGCAAAAAATGGTATCCGGATTCACCGCGCGGTATAACATCGCAAGACTGGCGTGGTTCGAAGAAACTGGCGACATCACCAGCGCTATCGCGCGTGAAAAGCAGATCAAGGGATGGTTACGATCCAGGAAATTTGCGTTGATAGAGTCCGTCAATCCGAAGTGGGAAGACTTGAGTGCTGATTGGTATCAATAACCTCCGTTTTTCGGTAGCCGCCAAGTTATACGAACTGGGCCGCTTTTCCTCCGGCCGCGCAGCCGAGATGGCAGGGATAGAGCGCGTAACGTTCCTCAATGCTTTGGGTCGGCGCCGTATCTCGGTGTTCAACTATTCCGCCGATGAGGCTTGAGCGCGAGATCCATGAGTCGAAAACACGAGGCGGAAGAACCGCTTGAATGTCGTCTGCGACCGGTCCGCTGCTGCTGTTCGCCAGGATCGGCCGGATCGAGCTTCTCGCCAAGCTTCGATGCGGTATCGCTTTCCATTGCTGCGGTGCAAGACCGACCGTGAAGCATTTACAGGCATATAATAGTCGCACCATATTTTGAGGGTTGAGAGAATGCGTACTATTGAAGCAATTATTGATGAGAAAGGCACCATTCACCTGGCGGAACCGATTAAGCTTTCGGCGGTGCGACGCGCTTTGGTTACCATCCTCGACGAGGAGCCAGCCATATATCCGAATGAAACCGCGCTACTTAGCGAAAAAGCCCTTGCTGAAGATTGGGACCGGCCTAAAGAGGACGCAGCGTGGGCGCACCTGCAGCAACAACAGTGATCTTGATTCCGTTTCCGTTCTCGGATCTGTCGCGCACGAAGCTAAGGCCAGCATTGGTGTTGGCCAGCACCGACCGCGACGATATGATCCTGGCTCAGATTACCAGCAGGCCTTATGCTGATGCGCGCGCGATCAAAATAACAGACCAGGACTTTTTATCCGGCACCCTGCAAGTTACCAGTTACGTAAGGCCGTGCAAGCTGTTTACGGCGCATCACAGCCTGATTAAAGCTGAAGTCGCAAGTTAAAGCCCGAGGTTTTTCGCAGCGTTATTCAGAGCGTCATAGCCACGCTTAGTAAATGGATGGCCACATAGAAAAGAGCACAGCCGGCGATCGCTAAAATCCCTGGGTGACCGGCGCCTGGATACGCTGGTCGGCACCGAATTCGGCGCCTTGGATTACGATGTGGCGTTACAGTCAACCTTAAGCGTCCTGCTTGGCCACGGCTTGAGTCTGCATGGCGCCGGGGTGCTGGAAGGCACTCGATCCGATGTTTATGACGACGGCGGCCCGTTCGCGAATCGACAACAGGAGAACGGCCTGGACGAAGCCTTCCTGCAATGGACGCATCGTCCGGTTTCTGCATACCTTGGACGAGTCTCCGGTGGCATCCAGAAGCTCAACAACGATGACTTTACGGTCCTCGACTACGAGGGCGCATTGCAGTCGCCCACGGGGCAACATCAGCTACATGCGCATCTCGCGCATTTCGATAACCAGGATCGCGACGACGATCGTGACATGGCCATCGGTTCGTACCGCTTCTGGTGGTGGGAGCGCGATATCAGCGTCACGCTTTCCGCCGGGCAGTTCTTCGATGAACAGCTCGCCGGCCGCGTGATCCTGCGTCGTTACATCGGCGACGTCATCGTCGGGCTTTTTACGGACGCGATGAGGCTGATCAACAGGCAGGTGGACTGTCGATCAGTTCCCCGCTGACCCCGCGGGTTGGCATGGAGCCGATTGGCGGCGCGTACGCGGTTGGTCAACCGCGCTGGCAGTATGCCCTAAGCACGACCATCGATGGGCCCAATGGCCGCAATGTATTGAGGCCGGATTTCTTGGCTGAGCCGGACCCGAATTTCAATCTGCGGCGCGATTTTCTCGATTCGGATCGCGCGTTGCCTGGCTATATTGAATCGCACTGGCGTCGCGGCATCTACGGCGACCAGATCGATAGCGAGGGACGGTAACTGGTGTGAAGCGGGGGTTTTTAAACAGTCGAACCAAGTAGTGGTTGTCGGTCCGGACCCTTCACTGTGTTCAGAGCCTGCCCCTTCGACAACCTCAGGGCAGGTTCTGAGCTAATGTCGTGTCCCAGAAATAACCTGCCTATTTTTGAGCCATCATTCCGTTGGCCGGAGTCCCAGTGACAAGGACGTTTGTTGAGCTAAATTCCCGCCTGCGCGGGAATGACGAAGAGATGTGAAGTTTATGAATGGGACAGCACACTAGCGAACGGGATATCCTCCGTGAAGAATCTTGATCCCGCTATTCAATTTGTCACGGCAGCATGCCGGCGACCGGGATCGCGCAGGCAGGGGAACGCCGCCGGGCTTGCGGTTTCGCCGGATTGCATCGCGGTCACCGCGGTGTAGCGTTCCGGCGGGACGTCGGTGCATCCACAGCGTCGATCGAGCGAGGTCGACCAGCCAGTATTCCTCGATGCCGGCCTGCACATACAGCCGCGCTTTAGTGTCACGGTCGTAGACCAGGCTGCTGTCGGCGACTTCGATCACCAGTAACACGTCGTCCGGCCGGGGTAGCCCGGCTGCGTAACGATCCGCGCGGGGCCTCAGCAGTGTGATAAATCACCATGCTTTCGGCCACATTCACCCGCTGGGCGATGGCGCCGTAAGACAGGCCGCTGGTCATCAACAGACATAGCTGGCTTTGTCGGTATGAAAGCGACAATCGCTCCAGCTTCGGCAATAGCCGCATGGTAATGGCCCCGGTTGCTGCACAGTAATACCGATCAGTCCCGCAGCCTCGGGATTGACGTTACTGAGCCAGTGCGCCCTGAATACGAAACGTCCCCAGGTATTGCGGTAACGCCTCACGGGCCGAAGGCCCATGTAGGTAGTGTCCCGGTGGATATCGATCAGGCGTTGACGCCGGCGCGCCACGGGCGCCGGCAGCACGGCTCAAAAACGGCCGAGGTGGTTTTTCTGTGGGTCGGCAAGGAGTTTCCGCAAACTAAACCAGACGCCGCAAACAAATTGCGAGAGGTTCAGCCTGCCCGTCCACGGCCGATCAACCCGCCTAAAAAGCCGATGATCAGCGTCACACAGGCTGCTTTGCGCATGTATGGTTTCCGGTACAGAAAAAACAGCCGTTCATCGACCAACCGGGACATAAGTGATTTACCCGGATTTCCCACTGGCGCTGATCCGCTGGAGTACGACGGGGGGAATGCGTATGGCCGCTGATTTCATACTGGGGTTTTTGGCGCTGCTGATGACGGCGCTGTTCATATTGATTTCGAACAAACCCGCACGCATGGTTGGCCTGGTGGATCATCCGGGGGGGCGCAAACAGCACGAGGCTCCCGTGCCGTTGTGCGGCGGGCCGGCGATGATAACGGCCTTTCTGCTGATGGTGCTGATATTTCAGGCGCCGCCGGCCACGCGCCACGTGGGGCTGTTGGCCGGCGTGCTGTCGCTCGCGCTACTGGGGCTGCTGGACGATTATCGCGATCTGCGCGCCGGCAAACGCCTCCTTGCGCAGGCGCTTGTGTCATTTACCTGTGTCGAATATTTCGGTCTGCTGCCGCTTGAGAATCTGGGAGATCTGATCGGGCTGGGCGACGTGTATCTCGGTATAGCCGCGCTTCCCTTCTCACTCTTCTGCCTGGTCGGGTTCATCAATGCATTCAATTTCATCGATGGCGTCGACGGTCTGGCGGGCGGCGTGGCCGTGGTCGCGCTGGGCAGCTTTGCGGTCCTGGCGCTCGGCGTCGGTCGTATCGGCGCGTTCGAGCTGCTGACCTTGCTCATCGGCTGCACGGCAGGCTTTCTGTTCTTTAATCTCCGCACACGGTGGCGTGCGCGCGCCAGCGTATTTTTGGGCGATTGTGGGAGCACGGCGCTGGGGTTCGTGCTCTGCTGGTTCGCAATCGATTTGACGCAGGGCAGCGTGCCCGCGATGGCGCCGATCATCGCCGTGTGGATACTGGCGCTGCCGGTCCTGGATACTGTCAATGTTGTGCTGAGTCGCGGATTGCGCGGTCAAGGTCCTTTCGTCGGCAGCCGCGATCATCTTCATCATGCGCTGATGATGGCGGGTTACTCGCCCCGGCAGACGGTGCGTATCCTCATAGTTATCGCCGCGGCGCTGGCCGGCGTGGGCCTGCTCGGGCATCGCTACGCGGTGGCGGAGCCGATCATGTATCTGGGTTTCGTCGGGCTGGTGTTCGTCTATTACGCAAGCTTGAGTCTATTCTGGCATGATCGTTACCGGCAACTTCTGAACCGGTCCGCTGCCTCGACCGTCACGTTTGCCGAGTTCATGAAGGGCTCTTATTCAATCTGTGCCCCGCAACCACCGCCGCTACCGGAGTCTGTACTGCGGGAGGCGAGTTTGACGCCTTCGCTACGGCCTTAAGCGGCATCGCGGAGCGCCGTCGCCCGCATGTATCTGCGTGTGACACGCGTGGCTCACCGGGCAACGGTTATGGCCATGCGGCACTATCGTTACAATGCACGCCCCATTCAGCGCCTGCTGAAGGTCACAGTCAAGTAACCCGCACCGATGGAATACAAGCTTACTTACTTGGCGCGCATCGCGCTGCTGCTGATGTTGACTGTAGGCGTTTACCTGGCGGCGGTCGAAGGCGGCCCGGTCGCCGCGGCCAATCTCAATGACAAAATCGTGCATCTGGTCGCGTTTTTTGTGCTGGCGCTGGGTGCCGATTACGCGTTCCCGCGCCGCCGCTTCGACTGGTTTACGGCGTCGCCGTTGCTGGGCTATGGACTGCTGATTGAGATCATGCAGTTCTTTATACCGCACCGCAGCTTCTCGCTTGCGGACCTGGCGGCCGACGCTGCAGGCCTGGCCGTTTATGCGGCGACTGCCTTTATCTTGAGGCAGTTCTCTCCTCCATTAAGTCGCAGGTTTCCCACCGGCCAATAACGCCATTGCTTGCGTGCAATTTGCTAAGCCACTGAGTTGCGCGGAAACGTTTATTTGTTCCACGGCATTTGTCCCAGTCCTCACACACGGTCGACCAGCACGAACAGCTCGCGCCAGGCAAGGCTGCATTTGGGGCGCACATGGATTGTTTCTCGCACACACCCCGAATCAGACCAAGTATCTCCCGATTCAGGCAGTTCCATTGCGGTCGTTGCCTGTGCCAATCACTCCTTGCTTCCATAGTATGGTCAGCTACAATCGCGCGTGGACTAATATGAATTCCGGGTCTTCGCTGACCGGCCGGGGACAGTTCTTAAGAATATAACGGAAGTATGTACTTGTTGAAAAATGACGGCTAGCAGCCTGTCGGACTTGAGAAGCCGGCTCGCGTCGCGAGCGCAGGTTTCGAGTCGTGTTGATGGTTCATCGGTTCGCTGACGGGAGTGTTGGGCGCGAAAAGTGACTCGTTTCCTGCTCTT
>JACCYU010000092.1 GCA_013696315.1 Gammaproteobacteria bacterium
GTCAACTGGTTGAGTCGCGAGCCGCGACCGCCAGCCAGGATGAGCGCCAGTGTGTCGCGGGTGAGCCGGCTGACGTAGCGGGGCGAGCTCATTGGTTTCATGAAATTCAAAGCTCCTTTAAGGGTAGCCGGCGCGATGCGCGGAACGCCACGATGGTCGCGATAAAAATAATCAAACGATAGCATGTGGATAGCATAGTTAAATCGTCAAGCAAAATAGCCGGGGCCGTGGCCATCGATCAAGGGGCTAAAAACGGCGACGAACGCGCTCCTCGCCGAAAAAATCCGGAAAAAATGAAAGTATTGTTTGCTACCAGTGAGCTGTACCCGCTGATCAAGACCGGTGGGCTTGCGGACGTGAGCGCGAGCCTGGCGGCAGCGCTGAAGGCGCTGGGACATGATGTGAAGATCATGCTGCCGGCGTATGGGGAGGCGCTGGCCACGGTTGAGCGCACGGAGCCAATCGCACGTCTGTCAGTGATGAATCAGACCGTCGCACTCGAACGCTGCTGGGTGACAGATTCCGGGACCGAGGTCTGGCTGGTGCGTGCGCCGCTGTTCGATCGCCCGGGCAATCCGTACCTTGCCGAAGACGGCGCGCCGTGGCCGGATAACGCGGAGCGCTTCGCGCTGTTCTGCCGCGCGGTGGCCGCGGTCGCGACGGGGCGCGCGGGAGCGGAATGGCGGCCGGACGTGCTGCATTGTCACGACTGGCAGAGCGGTCTGGCGCCGGCCCTGCTGGCGTCCGAGAAGCGGCGCCCGGCCGTGGTCTACACCATTCACAACCTTTCATATCAGGGCCTGTTTCCGCGCGCAACTTTTGCAGGACTGCATCTGCCGGAAGCGCTGTGGTCGCCGGCGGCGCTGGAGTTTTACGGGCAGTTGTCATTCATGAAAGGCGGGTTGACCTTCAGCGATCGCATCACCGCCGTGAGTCCCGGTTACGCGCGCGAAATCCAGACGCCGCAATTCGGTTGCGGGCTGGATGGACTGCTGCGCAGTCGCGCCGCGGTGCTCTCCGGCATCGTGAACGGCATCGACGCGCAAGCATGGGACCCGGCGCGCGACCCGTATCTGGTTAAAAATTACAATAGCGACACGCTGGCTGACAAGCGTGCAAACCGGCAGGCGCTGGAGCACGCGTTAGGTTTGTCGCCGCGCGCGGATTCGATGCTGATCGGCATGATCGGGCGGCTGGTGGAACAGAAAGGCATCGACCTGCTGCTGGGCGCGCTGCCGGAACTCGTGAAACGGCCGCTGCGCATGGTACTGCTGGGCACGGGTCAGCCGGAATACGAAATGGCGCTGGCCGAATGGCAGCAACGTCATCCGGAAATAGTCAGCGTGCGTATCGGTTACAACGAGCAACTTGCGCATCGCATCGAGGGGGGCGCTGATGTGTTTCTCATGCCGTCGCGCTTCGAGCCCTGCGGTCTCAACCAGATGTACAGCCAGCGATACGGCACCGTACCTATAGTGCGCCGCACCGGCGGGTTGCAGGATACGGTTACGGATACGACGGCCGAGACGTGGGCTTCGGGTACCGCGACTGGATTTATATTCGACGAGCCGACCTCGCTTGCCTTGCTGGACACAATCGATCAGGCGCTCGCCCTGTACGCAAAGCCGCGTCGCTGGCGCGCGCTCGTCCGCAACGGCATGCGTCAGGATTTTTCCTGGCGACGCAGCGCCGGCGACTATGTGTCGGTGTACGGGCAGGCGTTACGCGTCTCCCCGGATTGACGCGGTAAGACGCGCAGCCGCGCGCTGGCGCACGATTGTAATCCTTACAGCCGGACGCGCCAGATGCGCGCCCGGCGATGATGGATCTTATTTTTTTGCGATGATCCAGATCGCGTGAATGATGCCGGGGATGTAGCCCAGGAGGGTCAGCAGTATATTGATCCAGAATTGCAGGCCCAGACCGACCTGTAAAAATACGCCAACCGGTGGCAACAGGATCGCGAAAATAATGCGGACGATGTCCATGGTGTCAGGATCTCCAGGGTGCGGGTGGATTCAGATTCATTTCCGACACGCACCGCCATCCATGGCAGGTTACGCGTCGGTTGTCGCAGGGGTTTACCGGCGCTATGAGGTTTAGCGCCGCCCGCCGACGGCCATATCCTTGGGCGCGCCACTCATGCCCCCAAACGCGGCCGCGAGCGCGCCGAGCAGCAGCGCGATGAAACCGCCAAACGCCGCCCCCGAAGCAATGGGTGCGACCTGCTTAGTTGTCTGTTTGACTTCCTTACCCGCGCCCGACAGCGCCTGCTCGGCCTGCCGGCGCATCTGACGGTATTGCTGCTGGGCCTGATCGATCGCCTGGTTGGCTTCCTGCCGTGCCTGACCCGGATTTTTCTTGATCGTTTCGGCGGCTTCCGGCGCGACCGACTTGACACTCTGCCCTGCCACCTGCAACCCCTGTCCGAGTATGCCGGTTACACCGCTTATGGCGCCGCCAACCACTGATGTAGCGAGATACAGGGTAAGCAGCGTTGCCAGCGCCCAGACGACGATGCCGTTGAGAAAGCCGTCGCCTTTTGCCGGTATGCCAGCAAGACGGCCCGCCATGAAACCGCCGATATACAAGGAGACAAGAGTGCTTACCACAAGCCAGATGCCCGCACCTATGCCGACGCCGCTCAGCGCCTGGGCGTTTGGATCCATTACGCCCAGACCGATGCCGAGCCCCAGCATGGAAAGTGTCATCTGGATCACGAGCGCGACCAGCGTGCCCGCGATTATCGCACCCCAGGAAATGCGCTTGACGACTTCATAGTGTTCGCCTGCGTATGTGTTCGTTTGATTTGCCATCAGTTGTGCCTCTTCATTAGATTTGAGTTAAAGGGAAAATGCGCCGCGAGCTTTTTGGTTTCGATTCTCCGTAGCGCGACACGCGACAGCATACAGCGAGTTACCTGCATGCGACACCCGCTGAATCAAGCAGTTTTCGTTCCATCGATTACCGCAGATAGCCGTTGACGTAAAACCATAGCGCAGCCACCGCGATCGAAAGCGTTGTTATGGGAATTCCAATCTTCGCAATTCGCTGAAGCCCCGGGCACGCCATGCGCGGCGGCGCGTTCCACGACGATGATATTGGCGAGGCTGCCGGTCAGCAGCAGATTGCCGGAAAGCGTGGTAAACACGGCCAGCGCCGTCAGCACGTCCGCCGGGATGGTCTCCAGCGCCTGCAGGAGCATCACCACGACAGGTACGTTGCCTATCGTGTTGCTCGCTATCACGGAAAACGGGGTCAGCAGCGACAACCGGTAAGGCAGCAACTCATTAATCTTGCAGCCAGTCGATCAGGCCGGGTGCGGCCGGCAGGCTTGTGAACGCGGCCGTGACCGTGAACAGACTCGCGATCAGCGCTAGCAGCGACCAGTCCACCTGTCGCAGCAAAACCGGAGTCGTGATCCGGCGCCCCAGGATCAGAACCGCCGCGAGTTCACGCTGCCCGTCGAAAAACACCACCAGCAGAATCAGCGCTGCGGTGGCGAGAAAGCTCTTGGCGGTCAGCCAAGGATGAACCTCGACCGGCGGATCGGCGCTAGCCTGGCCGTTCGCCGCACGCAGCGATTGACGCCAAATGGTCGCGATTACCACGAAGACGATAAACAGCGCGGCGATGGCCGGCACGGCGGCGGTGAGAAAATAGTCGAAGAAACCGAGCCGGCCGATCTCGCCGATCAGAATATTCTGCGGATTGCCGATCAGGCTGGCGGCCGAACCCGCGTTCGCGCTGCCCGCCAGCGCCAGCAGAAACGGCCGCGGGTCCAGCTCGCGCGCGTAACGCGACACACAGCAGCGGCGTAAAAGCGAACAGCACGATATCGTTAACCAGCACCACGGACAGCTTGCCACCGACCAGCACGACAGGACTGGCGTCAACACGACTGAGCAACGCGCCTGTGAAATCAAAACAATGCGCGGCCGCGAAATGTCCGCCGAGAATCATCAGCGCGAACAGCAGCAGCAGGGTCGGCAGTTCCAGGGCGTGCGGTAACTGCGCGACGCCAAGCGCACCGCTCGCCAGCAACACGATCATGCCGGTCAATGCGAGCCCGGTACGGTCCACGGCCAGCCCGGGAATGCGCCCCGGCCATGCGCACGTACACCGCGATGAATACGCCTGTGATTAGCGCCGTATCGACCACACCGCAGGGCCGCGTAAAGCGTCTCGCGTTTCTCCGGGCCGAACCGCGATTTCGAAGTTCTTGGAGTCAACTTTGTTATCGGGCCACATTACGCTGAACCATTTGCCCCATCACTCAAGCAGCGCTTTCAATAGCGCGTCCGGCGTATCCGAGTAGAACGGGATGTTGACACGCGTTGCCATATCATCGGAAAGCTCAACAAGTTGCTTGCGAGCGGAGACTGGCATCAGAACCGTAGCCGCCCCCTTCTCTACGGCTACCTCGACGATGCCAACGGCATTCGCTAACGGCTCCACCGAGCCACCGAGGTTCAATGCGCCAACCACGATCAGGCCACCTTTCATGCTCTTTTCTAACAGCCCGCTGCAAAGAGCCATCAATGCCGGCAGACCAAGAGCAGTCCCGGTACGGTCGTTGTCTATCGCGCGCAGCTGTACGGAGAACTCATGCGAACGCGGATCCCTATCCCCAACCAGTTCCTTTGCCCGCGTGTACAGGTTCTGCTCGGCGTAACGCACGCTCTCGCGGAACGCCGGCGGGACCGGGGCGTTCAGTATCTTGACGCCGCTACCCCGGCCGACGGTGGCCTCAATGCGGTAGAGGCTGGCGCCCGTCTCCAGGCCGCCCGGACTGATGCCCCACACCTGCCCTGGCGGCAGTGGGTCGAGCTCAATGGCTTCGTCGCTGTGCAGCTCTGGGGTCGTAACGAACTTCTCGATGCCGTCTTCGCCCATTGCGTAACTGAAATGCGTGTTGCGGAACTCGCTCTTGAACACCCGCTTCTGTTGTTCCTTGACCCGGCGACGCATTTCGAGGGCAACCCGGACCATCGCCTCCAGTTCATCGTCCGGGATGACCATCTCCGGGTCTGGATAAAGCAATTTCAGTAGGCCGCTTACGGTCTTGTTGACCGCCGTGATGTCCCGTCCGCTAAGCGCCCCGCCATAGTTCACGCGGCCCTGTAGCGCGGGAGTCCGACTGCCCGTCCGCAGCCGACTCCAGCACTCGGACAGAAAGTCACTGACCAAACCGAAGTGGTCCGTGAAGTGCTCGTTCGGACTCAACTTCGGGAAGTCCCACCCCGGCACATAGGCATGAATGCGGTCCATGAAAGCCGTGTCGTCCCGCATCTCTGGGGGTAGCGGGCTTAGGAGGTGCCCAAACCGCTGCTGGTGCGAGACCTCCACATTGAGGTTGCCGACCATGACGATACCCTCGGCCCTGATGCTCTCCTTGCCACGGGAGAACTCCCCGGATTCCATGTATCCCTTGAGGATGTTCACGCCATCTTTCTGATCAAATGACACGCCCGAGATTTCATCGAAGCAGACCACGTCGTACTGGCAAACCAAGCCGCGTTGTCCTGTTCCCATATGAACGAACATCTTGGCCACCGTCGCCTTGCCGCCCGAAATCAGATGGGCGTAGGGAGAAATCTGCTGGAACAGGTGACTCTTCCCCGTCCCGCGGGGACCCAGCTCGACCATGTTGTAGTTCCGTTCTACGAACGGCACCATCCGGACAAGCGCCACCAACTGCGCCCGCTCCGAGAGCGCAGCTGGCTCGAGCCCAACGCTGCGGAGCAGAACACTTTTCCATTCTTCGCTGGTGAAGTCGTGTCGTCCGCGTTTGAGCGTATCCAGTACATCGGCCTTGGACAGCTGAATGGCTCGAAGGCTGTCGATTGCGAAAGGACGGCCCCCTTTCTCTTGTGCGATGGCAGCGTCGTAGCTCAGCGTGACTTCGGCATAAAAGCCATCAGTGAGCATGCGCTCATGCTGCTTGACCAGACTGTCGTCGATGCGAACGTCTTTGATTGCGAGACTGGGGAGTTCGGCGACGAACGAGTCCGTCTTGGCGTCAAGCTTCGCTCTGACAATATCGATGAGCTTGATCGAGCCCAGGTCGCGGGCTCTCGCCTTGAAGAGCTCCACTTCGCCCGTTCTCACTGTCCGGTCAGCCAGCTGACGTTCGACGATCGTCAGCCCTTCCTCGATCTCCTGCTCGTCCGTGCTCGCGCAGTACCGCCCGAGAAGAAACTCGACCACATACGTCGGCACCGGATACTGGCGGCTGTACTTGCGCACCAGGTCCTTACGTACCAGGTAGCCTTCAAACGCCGTCGCCGCCAAGCGATCGAGTTGATCGAGTACCACTTTCAATCCTCACCCCCGATGATCGTGGGTTGTTTAGTAATCACGTGGCCGCTTGCATCGAGCACGACCACGACAGCCGGCGTACCTGCAAGCTCGTCATCAGCAACCAGAAGGCTTGCCGCACCTTTGGCATCCACTGGTCGCACGTTGCTGACGCTCGAGCCCGGGTCGTTGACCTTCGTTCGCAGATCGACGGACAGCCCAGGCTGAGCGGACTCAATCTGCACCCTGCAGCGCAGGCCGGCCCAGGAGACGCCAGCCACCTTCGCTGCCGTCTTGGGAGTACTCGCGCCAGCGGTGACCCGGATGACGGGCACGAGACTCTCCTGCAGACTCAAGCCCCCGTGGGTGTATTCGTTACCCGCACAGAAACACGCGATACCGGGCGCAACGGCTACACGTTCGTGCGCATTCCAGTGCCACCGCACGGTCGGTACCCCGACTTTCGATCCGCCCTTGATCGCGGCGCAGCGCGCCCACCGGCTCGCCGTGAGATATTTCGGGAGATCGACCTTGGGCAGCCCACCTGGAAGCCACAGCCAGCCGTGGTCCGTCACCACG
This sequence comes from Gammaproteobacteria bacterium, assembly GCA_013696315.1. Lineage (NCBI taxonomy): Bacteria > Pseudomonadati > Pseudomonadota > Gammaproteobacteria > Gammaproteobacteria bacterium. The sequence goes on from JACCYU010000092.1 coordinate 6,880, forward strand.
CGGATTTCACGCCACCCGGCATCCAGAAGGGATTCGATGCGTTCGAGCAGTAAGTCAACCTGGTCTTCAATTCGACCGGCGAGTTTCCCTTGCAATGAGTGGCCCAGCTTGTCGAGTTCCTCGTTCTCGGTCCAACCTCGACCCGATGGGTCGCCCGTCTCATCCACCCCAACATACTGATAGCCCGCCGCAGACAGCAGCTTGCGGAACCGATCCGTGGTCAGCGGTTGTTCAGTGTCTGCCGTCGCGGGCAGAAAATCCTCGCCGAGGGATAATCCCTTGATGTCCTCTGCCACCGGAGACACTGCCGGTTTCGCAGTTGCCGTGACCGTCGGCAGGCCGGCCCAGCGGGTTGACATCATCACGGACCAGCCCTTCGCCCGCATGCGCTCCGCCAGGCCTTGCGAAACGTCTAAGCGGAGCCCATCCGCGAACTGGATCATCCCGCCGGATTCGACTTGTACATCCTCCATCCCCTGCCCATCGTAACCAGGAAGGGGTTCCTTTTCGGCCAACTCTTGCAGGTGCTCAGCCGCCGACTCCAGCCAGGGACGGTATATGGCGTTCAACGCCTTGCTTAGAGCCTGGGCGTCAGCGGACCATTTCACCGCGGCCATCGTGGAAAGCGCCGCAGCGTCCGCCTCCCATGCCGCATCGACATACAGCTTGGCCATATCGGCCGCTGTTGCACCGCCGAGTTTGCTCGACGTGCGCGCAGCGAGCACCGCCAAGTGCGCGAGGGCGTTCGCCAACGGCGCCTGATCGAGCCTCGCCCAGACCCAGCCACGTCTCAGACCGTGGGTCTTCTCCAGCGAAAGAATCTGCGCGCGCGCGGCCGCTGGCGATTTTTTCTCGAGGTCAAGGAGAGCTTGTCGGAGACTCGCCTCCGCTTCCTCGTTGCGCTGCGGCCAAGGTGAAGGATCGGAGAGTAGATCCGTCTGAAAGGGCATGGCCTTACGCAACAACTCCGGCACGCCCGGGTACAACGTCGGCGATTCGGCAAAACGCTCCCACACGCGCCCCCACGGGCCCGCCCTCTGTCCGAGCAGCTCAGCTGCTACCAGCTCGCCATCCTTGTCCGGATCAAACTTGAGGTCCGCCTTGCAACGCGACTTGAAAGCGCTCCAGCGTCCGCTGTTCCAACCGGACTTCACCGCGTCCGGGTCGCTCAGCCAGAGCAGCAAGTCTTTTGCGGGGTCATCGGAGAAGAGCTTATCGAAATCCTCTGCTTCGAGATGCTTGCCTTTGAGCCTTTCCACCGACGTCGTCGCCAGCTCGGTAAGCGCGCCCACCATCGACCGACGGGTGGCTGCATCGCGCGCCACATCCAGACCAAGCCCGCCGTCTTCGGCGACCAGGAATGCCTCGACGCTCCAGTCCTTGCCGTTCTTCTGGGTCCAGCACACACCTCGGTATTGAAGCTCCACCAGCGGCTTGAGGCTATCCGGGCACTCCTGGACGGCCCTGAGTTCCTGCCGGCTGACCCCGGGCAGGTAGATAATCGGTATTGTTCCCTCTTGGATCGCGACGTCTGGGAGCGCACGGTCGACCACGCTGCGTAACCAGATCGCCGGGCCGATGCGCTGCTCAGGCTGGTACTCCCCAAACGTCAGAAGCTGTGGCAGCAGCCGCCGAAGCTGGGGAACGACTGGCTGCCATTGAGCATCTTGATCCGTCCACAAGACGGCGTACGGATGCACAACATCGTTCGGGTTGTACCTCACTGCACCCTCCAGCGAGCGAACCAAAGACTCAACGACGGTAATACTCGAGTGGACTGCTTGGGTTCTCACCGTATCGCCTTCTTCACGATACACCTGCAACGTAAATCGTCAGCATGAGTTCCGATTCGTCGACCAGACGGTATTCCGGGGCTTTTCCTGACAGTTGTTCGCTGCGAGACAAGATGATCGGCACACCTTCACCGCGTTTGTCCATGATGTGGGAGCGATGAGCTGCAAACTCGTCTCCCTCAACCGGACAGCGCGCGAGTAGACTAGTAATGGCTTCGTTACGGGCGGCTTGCCGATAAGGCAGGCTCTCAGGCGTCATGGTGTTGGCAAGTAGTCCCAGCGTGTACAGCTCCAGCCTGTCGTCGAACAACCGCAGGCGCACCTTGCTGCCCGCCATCGAATAGTCGCGATGCGCGACGGCGTTGGTCACCGCCTCGAAGACGGCGAGCATGTCGTACTGCGGCAAGTCCTCGCGCCCGCCCTCCGCGCGCTTTCGAGCCGCACTCTGCATATTCTTTCGCACGAAGTCGCAAGCATCGAAGATCTGGTGGTCCAGTGAACCTGTAATGTTTCGGGCATCGCGCTGATAAGCCGACTCGATTTGCGGTGCAATCACTGACCCCCGGTAGGCCACGGCCTGAACGAAGGCGCCGGGCAGGAACCGCTCGGGTTCCCGGCAAGCCATGAGCACTCCGGCCACGGTGGGCCGCCACACGTCAGCATCATCTTGCGAAGCCATTGCCAACTTGGCGAGCAGCTGTTCGGGCGCGTCGGTCGAGCGCAGCGTGCCGAAGCGACGCCACAATGGCTCTTCGAGATCGGCAAGCGTCGCCCGCGGCACCGGCGTTTCATCAAAACGAATCAGACGGGCTTGGCTGCGCTGCTGGAAAAGTCGCGCCAGTTGATCGGGTGGTATAGGTCGCTTCGATGATCCAACCCGATGACAATATCCCGCCGGACTTTGGTGCACGAACAGACTGGGCGGCACTTCGATGCGTATTACAGGCTGCTCCGTCCCTCCGCTGTCTGGCAGCGTAAGCCGCTCGATCACCGGTGCCGCAGGCGGCTTGATCGAGTCCTCGCACGCCTGGCGCACCATCGTTTCCACGGCATCAAGCCGATCGACGGGAATGCCCAGTACCTCGCGCGTTTTGTCATGCACCCCCAATACCAACACGCCGCCGCGGCTGTTGGCGAAGGCAGCCAGCCGATCGGCAAGGTCGTTCTGTCCAGGGCCACGAATCTTACCGCTGGCAAAACGCACCTCCTTCAGTTCCAGGAAACTGTCTTCGCCCAGTCGAATCTTTTCGAGCAGTTCGCTGCGTGTCGCGAACATGTCAGACCTCCCGCCCCAATCGTGCCCAGCGGCGGGAGAACGCCTCGCGACCGCCTTCCATTACCCGACAGACTTCCTCTCGGACCGTCTTCTCTTGCAATGCACCGCGCTCGACGACTCGGCACTGGCCGCCTCGGAAATCGAAGGCATGCACCATCTCCGGATCCCCGTTGACCACCACGTTAGGGTTATGCGTCACGATGATCAGTTGCCGGCGCTGCTTGTTCTCGCGGATCTGGCGTACAATCAGCTGATAAATCAAATGGTTGTCCAGATCGTCCTCGGGCTGGTCGAGGATCAGCGGCTCATCGCCGAACGCAAGCAGAAACGCCAGCAGGGCTGCCGAACGCTGGCCTTGCGAGCCCTGGGTAATGGCCGACCAGTCACGCCCGTCTCCCCCGCGACTGTATTCGATGCGAAGGTCGCCCTCTGGGAACCAGCAGCGGGCGTGATCGGTAAACTCGGGTTTTTCAGCTTACGCTGGAGGTAATTCTGGAAATGCCCGCCGAAGTCAGTATCAAGCTCAATCATCCGCTGCTTGATGCTTTGCAATACGACCTCCCGATCTGGGGCGTCCGCTAACTCGAACGCCAACCCGCCCGCAGGCTCGCCGTCATCGAACCGCAAGATGTCGTTTTCGAAGCGGTCGTCCTGCGCATCAAGCAGATCGCGCAAACTGCGCTCGATGCTGCGCGCATCGAAGCCAAATCCAACCACCTTCATACGCACGAAGTTATTGGTCTCCAACGTGGCCACTACAAATTGGGCACGCGCCTGCGTCGTGTCCCTGCGCGTGTCAAACACGCGTTGCCACTGGGCCTCGCTTTCAGCTTCCAGGCGTTCCCGATCCTGGCGTAGCTGATCGAGCTGTTTCAGTTGTGCTTCAAGATGTTGACGCTCCTGTACCAATCGCCCGAAGGCTTGCGGATCGGCGACGCCTTGTGCTGCGAGTGCGGCTTGAAGCGCCTCATAGTCGGTCTGCGCCTTGTCAGCGCGCTGGCGCCACTCTGCAAGCCGGCCGTCAGTGGCAAGCACCCGGACCTTCGCGGCGAGCGTGTCTGCGGCTCGTCCGAGCGCCTCGCGGGCCTCGCCCAATGTCCGCTCTGCCTCGACCCGCCACGCGAGGGCCTCGCGATCCCGCGTGGCATCGAAGGTGCCATCCGGCCAGTCGTCGAGCAGTAGATCTTGCGCCAAAGCCTCGATGCCCCCGGGTGTCGTTTGCAGTTGCTCAAGAGTTGTATCGATCTCCCGGCGCTGTCGAAGAGCTTGCTGGTGGGCCTTCAGCACCTCGGCGTGATGGGACTGTGCCAAGGCTTCGAGCTTGCGATTCAGGTCCGCGAGCTTGCGTTCCAGCTCCGGCCGTCCGGCTAATCTCCCGTCCAGTTCGCGCAACCTTGCTCGCTGTGAAAAAAAGGCGTTCTTCGCCTCTCTAAAGGCTCGATGCAGTTCTCCTATGTTGGCCGCTTCGTCAATCACGTCGAGCAACGCCTGCCGGCTGTCTCCAGCCATAGCCGCGATCTGCTTCTGTGAACATAACCGGATCGGGAAGCGCTCCGCATGCACCGCTTGGCTGGACGATGTTCGCCACTCGCCATCGTCGTCTTGTTCCTCGACGACCGCCCCTGGGGGGTCCCGGCGCCAGCGCAGTCGGTGCGTAAATCCCTCGCGCATCAGCGCCACGCGGATTTCAGTGTTTTCTCGCAGCGCGCCATCCCCGTCGCGCCCCTTAACTGGTTGAGAAAAACTCTTGAACTCGCGGGAGGGCTCTGTCTCGTCTCCGAGGCGACGCAACTCATCATCTCGCTGGTACGCTAGGCGCAGAGCATGCACAATGGTCGACTTGCCCGTACCGCGTCCTCCGATCAACGCATTGTAGTAAGGCGTGAAGGCAAGCCGCTCCTGGGTGCCGTTACCCATAAAGCGTGCAGACTCGATCTCGATGCCGGTGATGAAGTGTGCCGGCGTCTGGAACCGGTCGAACTCCCCTTCGTCACTCCGCCGGATCGAGATCCCGTTGCCATCCAGAAGCGCGAGGCGCTGCCCTTCCAACGTGGGGCTCGCCATCTTGACCCAGGTATAGCCTGAGCCGGGAACGCCGTTACCCTGGAAGCTGTGACAGTCGCTACCCAACACCCGCGCCCACTTGCCACGGCATTCGTCGAATACCGTAGGGGTGAGTGAACGCAAATCACACCACTCCATCGCCAATACGTCCTTGACTTCAAACACCTGTCGAATGGTGTTGGCGTCGAGATGCGGTTGCCTGCCATTCGCAACCCGTAACAATCCCTTTTCCTTGTCGGCGTGCGCGGGTATGGCAACCCCGCCTGCGTCGAGTACTGCTTGCACCACCTCGGCCGGACCCAAGCGGGTAACACCGTCGCTGTCGCCCTCGGTTCCTTGGTACCTGACGGTCGCCAGTAGGTCCGTGATAGTGCGGGTCGTTAATTCTGGATCAAAGATCGCGAGCAAATGGAAACCGCTGGAAACAGAAAGCTCGACGCCTGGGAATAGCGTCAACTCCCGAAATCCCTCAGGCGGCGACCCGGCATCGTCTTGCCCCTTCATCTGGTCGTAGGCCGCCTTGAGGCCATCGACCCACGCGCCGCTGTTGTGGTCGGTGATCGCTACGCAATCGACCTCGGCGGCCATGTAGCGCAACAACCAGTCTTCAGGTGCGACAGCACCACCGTTCTTCGCCCAGTAAGTATCGGTGGAGGCCGGTGTATGCGTATGAAAGTCGAACTTCCACCAGCGCGATCCCGGGTAGGGCCAATCTTTTTGTGTGTGATCAGTCATGGCTGTTTATCCTCCGCCCGTTCGCGGGCCGCGCGTTTCTCGGCAACAGTGAGATGCACGTCGTTGACACGCTCGCCGGTGAATTTGCCGTTGTTCCAGAACCACGCGAACTGCGCCTGGTCGCGTATAGGTTCTTTGCCGCGGTCCTTGTTCCGGTGGATGTTCGGCTTAGCGCGCAGGATGCCGGCGCCTCTCTTGGCGCCCGGAATGTCCTTGGCCATGAAGGGACGAATGTTCAACCGCACGCCGTCGTTGATGTCCGGCGCCCAGCCGATGGCTTGTTCCTCAATGGGCTTCCAGCGCACGAAAATGTCGAAAGGCGGTTCGCCCTCTATTATGGCGATGAGGCGTTTCTGCAATTCCAGCGCCGCGGCCAGGCGATCCTCCGCGCCACCTTCACCGCGCTTCACACCATCCTGCTGGCGCGCGATCCAGTCGCCGAGATAGCTGTAGGTGAGGGACTCCAGAAGGCGCCGGCCCTTGCCGTTGCCCTCGGCCAGCTTATGGTAGTTGACCAGGGCGTGGAAGCCATCGCGCTTGCGGCCATCCCAGATGTGCCATATGAAGGGGCGGTGATGGAACAGCTTGCAGTGCTGTTCGAAGAACCGGTTGCGTAGCCAATCGTCGAGACTGTTACTGCCGGCCTCCGCAAGCAATTTCGAGAGCGTGTCGTTGCCCCATTCGTCGCCCCAGGCGGCTACCAGTAGATGCAACAAGCGCTCGTGCGCAGGTCGTTCACCACGCGCGGACGGCAGGCAGACAATACCGTCTGCATCCCCCTGATGGATCAAATCATCCGGGGCGAGCGCCGGGCAATCGGGAAAACTTGAACCGGTCTGGCGCGGCCACTGGTAGCCGAGCAACCGGGCCACGACCACCTGCAACGGCTGGCCTGAACCTTTGGGCTGCCGTTGAACAACCACTGCGTCGGGTCGCTCGAAAACGGCTTGGGCAACCCGTGCGGATACTTCTCCGCCGCCACCTTCTGCCAGTAAGCCAGGTCGAAGGGAACTTTTACGAGCGATGAATTTGTAACTTTGAGTGCTTGATCGACACTACGCACATTCAGAGAAAACTGCGGTGATGAGCAGTAACACCAAATCGCAGCAAGGTCCGATTCCTCATTTGGGCATATCGCGCCGACATTGTCATCAAAGCGATCTCCGAGATAAAGTGTGGAGGCTAGCCCGGACATGCGGCTAACAATGATTCCTTTCTTTCCCCACACCTCTTGCCCAGTTCGCCATCGTTGAATGGCCGTGTTAAGGTGCCTAACGCTCTGGGCGGCGGCATAAAGTTCGCCGGTGCCTTGTTGCCAAAAGACGACTTGGGATCGACCGCCATAATATTCCGATAGACCCACGGTGCTTTGCAGATACTCCCAGTCAGGTTTGATGCTCGTGGGCTCCCAAAAAATTGGAAAAAGCGATTTCCATCTCCGGTCAACATTCCTGAAGCGAACGATGCGACTTTGTTCAGGAATGCCGAACGTATTTGGGTATCAATCACGATTCGAGCGTCGGGATTCAACAACTGATCTGCTTGCCGGGCGATCACCGGAGGACATAAATTTTGGTCGCTAAGTCTTAATGATTTTTCGACCGGCGTCGTTGCTTCCGTCACGTCAAGCCCTGCCATCGTTGCTCCGTCGCGAGGCCGTGCAGCTGATATGACGCCCAGTTGTATATTGAAATCCCACATTGGCGTCTGAAAGCCCTTTGGCCCAAGCCGAGCGATGATATTCCACGTTTGATACTTCAACAGAGATTTTCGAAGCGTCGAATAGATACCAAGAAACAACCAATTCTGCGGCGTGACCAATGCGGTCGTGCCGGAGTCTGGACAGAAGGTAAGGCAACGCTCCACGAAAGCTGTGGCTAAGTCGGCTTTGCTAGCGGGAAAATATTGCTCCAAGTGGTTCCTGAGGATGTCGTCCTGCTTTCGGCTACCGAGGTAAGGCACGTTGGTGGCGACGAGCGTGAACTGGCCGGCGAGAATTTCCGCCGCCTTGGCCAGGCCGCGCGCGGTCACGGCCATTTCGTGCGCGGTGTCGTCCCTGACTTCCTGCGCCAGCGCCTTTTCCAGCAGCGGCTGGAGTTCATGGAACGCGGCCACCAGCAGGTCGCCCTCGCCGGCGCGCGGGTTGATGAGGCTGCCCAGCACCGCCGCCTTGGTGAACAGCCGGTAAAGCCGCTCCATGCCGCGCTGGAGCTTCTGGTTGTCGCCGGCAATCGCGAGCCATTCGGCTTCGCGCGTGTTCGGCGCGAGACCGGAGCAGGCCAGGTTCAGCCGGCAGCGCGCAGTGGCCCACGCGCCGCCACGCGGCCAGCGCCAGGTTGAACGCGCCGATCTGCGTGCAGCGCGGGTCAAGCTCTAGCCCGAACAGGTTGTCGCGGATGACCGCCGCCACCGCTGCCTTCTCGTCCAGCTGTTCCTCCGCCATGCGCAGCGCGACGAGCCGCTCAAACATCGCCACCACGAAATGTCCGCTGCCCATACATGGGTCGAGGCACTTGAGTTCCTTCGCCGTCTTCGGCCAGCCGTCAAACGTGCCGGCGGCGGGAGTCCACTTGCCGCCCTCACCTTGGATGAAGCGGAGATATTTCCATGGCCAGCACGGCAGCGACACGGCCTGGCGGAGTTCGTCCTCGCTCTGCGCCTTTTCGGCCAGATTGGGATTGGCGGCGAAAACCTTGCCCGCGTGCCACGCGCCGAGCGTGTTATCGAGCAAAAAGTCCACCATGTAATCCTCCGTGAACAGTTGCGTGACCGCCGGCAGTTCATCCGCGCCGATCTTGTTGCCGGCGGCGTTCACCTCATCCTTCTTCCTGGTCTGCCAGAACTGGTAAACCCAGCCGAGCGAGTCCGTCGCAGTAAAGACATCGGTCGGCAGGCCTTCAACCAGCGTTTCCAGTTTCAATCGATGCTCCCGCGCGAGCTGGACTTTGAACACCGGATGGTCGGGGCGGAACACCTGCGGCAGCATCCGATTGGCAAAGCGCGCAGCCAGCGCCCATTGGTCGACGCCCTCTTTCTTCGCCAGCTCTTCACATTCAGCCAGGGTGATGGCGACCCCCATGTCCGGTTCGATGAGCAAATCGCTCTCGGCGAGAAAGCGGGCAAAGAGCATTCCGTGCCAGTGCTCGTAGGCGCACTCGTGCACCTGGTGATCGATGCCCTGGCTTCCCGAACGCGCATCGAGCCGGTCACCGAGCTGGCGCGCGTGGGCGCGCAACCGCCGGCGCAGGGTGCGCTGCTCCGAGCTCATATGCCCGTACGGCTCGTGGTGGTGCACGGCGAGCGCCTCCAACGCTACACGGGCGCCCGCTTCAGCCACGTCGCGCGCTTGGACAACAGTGCGTTCGAGTTGCCTGCGAAGGTGTGGCGAGAGCGTTTCCACGATTCTGGGTCACTCGAATTCGGCACGCGGCAGGCCGGCCCAAGGGGTGATCGACATCATTCGGCAAAACGCCCCCGCATTATTTTCAGGCGAATGAACTTCTGTAGGGTGGATTAAGGCGCGTAGCGCCGAATTCACAGCGGTTGGTGGATACGCCCGCAAAACCGGCGGGCTTTATCCACCCTACATGGCTACATTGCTGGATGACCTTACCATCGTGCAGAGGCATTTTCGGGAAAACCGCGAGCCGCCAGAATTTGGCGGACATCCTGCCGGAAAGGACCCGCAACTTACGCAACGGCCACCTCGACGTGGGTCACATAGACTTCGCTGTGCAGCCGCTGCTGAATCTCGGTGGCGGAAGCGGTCTCGAAAAACAGTTCCAGAGCCGCCTTGAGATTATTGCGCGCCTCGTCCACCGTCGCGCCCTCGCTGGCGACATCCACGTCCGGACACAAGGCGACGTAGCCGTCGCCCTCCCGTTCAATGATTGCCGTTAGCTGTCTGTTCATGGCTGTACTCCTCTGTCGTTCGATCTCATCAATTGACGAACACAGGCCCGTGCCTGATCTGTTCGAGCAACTCCTGCTCGGTCTTCACGATCCACGCGTTGACCTCATCGGGCGTGCGGAGCGTGGCGCTGCCGAGCTTGACGTGGTGTGTTTTGGGCTCGACGAGCTTGTCGGCCTGGATGCGCGCGTCTGCGAAGAGCTGTGGGAGTGCCGCCGTGCGCGTCCTCCATGCAGCTAGGGAAATACGCTCTAGGGATTCGAGCACTTCCTGCTCGGTGCCCGTCACGCCCTTGGTGATCTTGACGATGTGCAACTGGCCAAGGATCCGATCCCCTTCCTCTTGCCCGATCTTGTGCCAGCTCTCGGCACTTGCAAGGCGCTGCCATTCCGCCTCAAAAATTTCGGCGTAGCGCTTCTCCGCTTGCGCAAGGGCCATCCGGAGCGCATCCGCCAGCGCCTTGGTGAGGTCGGGCACTCGATCCGTCGCGTCGAGCAGGCCGCGGTTCGCCGCGATGGCCTCGATCTGTGGCTTCGCCTCCTTCGCGGCATCCAGGCTATCGACATGACGGGCCAATGACAGCAAGCGCTCGTAAGCCGGCTGGCGCTTGTCTGCCATGTCGCGAGCCTTACTCCACTCTTCGATGTTCTTGATGAGTTCATCGTGACGGTTGAGGATGCCGAGCAGTTGCTCATTACCGGCACGCGACTGCAGATCCAATAGGTGGCTGGTATCCGGGCGTTCGGGCAGCGGGGCTTCGCCCCCGGCACGGTTAGCCAACTCGGCGAGCTTTGCGAGGAACTGGCCGGCAGCCGCCGCCTCGTCGTTCGGCTTGCAGGCAATCCCAGCCGTCTGAAACAATTTGCGCACCTTGAGGCGCTCGCGGGTGTCGATGGTCGCGCTCTCGACGCGGAAGTCGGTACTCGACACCTTCGCCTGATCCAGCTGCCCCGGCTTCAGCGGCGTTCCGTTTGCGGTCGCGCGCAGATGCCCGGTACCAAACAGGCTGATGAGCGCTGCGTCGACCGCATCTCGCGACCACCCATAGGGCGGGCCCGAGAAATGAGAGCGCACATCCTTACCCTTTTTCCCGGATCCGACGAACGACAGCACGGCCGAGCAGACCGGATGATCTTCGGTCTTGCCGCTGTAGTCCAGCGCCTCCAGGGGATGCTCGGCGCCCTTGCGGGCCCGCTCGATGACTTTCGGCCAACGGTGGTCGTCGGCGTCCTTGAACTCATAGAAGAGCCGATCCAGAGATGCGTCGGCGGCTTCCCTCACCTTATCCAGCAGCGTTGATTCCAATCGCTCGGTACCGCCACCCTGGAACACCTTCGCCCCATCGACGACTTCGGCCACGAGTGTCCGCAGGCTGTTGGCTGCCTCGGTTAGCCGAGTCTCCATGCCCTGACGGGCCTCGATACCTTCGGGGGTCGAGGGGACTCCCTTGTATTCTAAAGTATCCTTCGCCGCGCTCTGGGCGGCGATGACGCGGGCCAGCGCGTCGGCGCGAGATTTGGGCACAAACACGTGGATGATGGGACTGTCGGCCCCCGCCGCACGTGCATCGGCGACCACGCTCTTCTCGTCGGCGCCCCAGCCATCGCGTATCCAGACCGGAACCTCGTGGCCGGTTTCCTGCGGAGGTTCGGTGCCGAAGTGCAACGCGAGCTTCCTGGGCTCCTTGCACTTGCCATGCAGGAGCTTCACGGACCCCACCGCATCCTGTACCGCGGAGCCAAGGAGCTGAGCGCGTTTGCTGCTCATGCGAGTGGGATCATTGACGAGCTTGGTTTGCCGGTTGCGGAACTCGGCTTCCCATTCGCTGCTTTCCCGCGTCTGAAGACTGTACTCATCGTCCAGCTTGATCAGCGTGCCAGCGGCCACCAGCTCGTCCAGCAGCTTCGGTACCTGACCGCGCAGCGTGGCGCCGTCCTTCGCCAGATCCTTCACCAGCAGATCCGCCAATGCATCGGCGGTGGCGCGAACCCCGATGTCGGCACCCGCTTCCCGCGGGAGCTTGCGGATAAGGAACACCAGTGCGCACAGCCGCGACTTGAGGCGGCCGTCGGGAGTGCCGTCGTCCTGCGCGATGATGGTCTCGTTGACCTCGCGGAGCAGAACACCGGACTGAAGCAGGTTGGCGGAGATCTCCTCGAATAGAAAATCCGCTGGCACCACCGTACCGACTGGCTCCTCGGCGGTGCGCCGTATGGCGTCGTAGACGATACAAAGCTGCGTGCGGAGCTGTCCGGCAGTGCCCGCGCGGTCAACCGCGCGCAGAGTATGCTCCCAGAAGCGCCGGCGGACGGGCAGCAACGGATAGTCCTCGACCAGGATCGACTTATCCTCGCCGCGGGGTCCGATCTTGGTGCTCACCAAGTGACGGTCGAGTTCCCCTGAGTTGGCTTCCAGAGTCGATCTGACGTCGTTCACTCGGTCCGGGCGCTTCGCCAGGACAACCCGCCGGGTGACCGTTTCAACATCGTTGTCGGAGAGTTCCACATTGACCGTGAACGGCCCTGGAGACGTTGAAGCGCCGGCGTGCCCGAAAGGGCGGTTTGTCCAGTACCCAGGAAGAGCAGGCGATCGCCGAACCGTTTGCTGCAGGCTTCAACCACCTCCTGAACGACGTAGGATCGGCTGGAGTCGTCTCCGATGTACTGCTGCACCTCATCGAGGATGATGACGGCGCCAGGCATCTCGCCGTTGGACGACAGCGTGTCCTGTAGCGCGTTGACGAACTCGTCGGTGGTGATGTCCTTCGGCTTCGGGAACTGAGCACGCAATGCAGCCCTGGCGTCCTTCTCGTTGGCTGCGAAGTTCGAGTCCGCAACGAACAAGGCTTTCGTGATCAAGGGGCTGACATACAGATCATTCAGCTCACGGCGGAACTCGCGCCCTTCCGCCTCGACCGCCGCGCGCACCTGATCGTAAATATCATTCTTCTTCAGCCAGAGGGAGAAGCGCGCCTGGGGGAAACTCTCGGGGAGTTCCGCGGACTTGAACACAATCCCGAGAAGCGCGAGCCGAACGCTGTCACCGGCGCCGGCGCCGAGGGTTCCGGCCGCCGCATGCAACCCGTGGCCTCGCTTGCCCAGTGTCGAGATTTCCTTCAGCAGATCCTCGACGTCATTCGGAAGCCGAGCCAAACCGCTGGCACTGGCGCCATCTTCGGGGAAGGTGTAGTCCGTCCACAGGAAGCGCAGCATTTTGGCCAGGTGAGATTTGCCGCTGCCGAAGAATCCGCTGATCCACGCTGCCGGTTGCTCGGGGTGGCCCTGATTGCTGACGTACGAATCGAGAATGCGAACCAGGCCGCGTTGATACTCACCTTCACAGACGAAGTACTCGAGTTCGAAGCGCAGCGTGCGGCGCTCGTCATCGCTCAGGGCGTCGGTCATGGCCGCGACGCCATTGTTGAGCAAAGTGATCTTGCTGGGATCCCGCTGGTAGATATCCCGGTTTTTCATACCTCGTACACGCCTCGATCTTCTTGCACCGTAATCGGGACTGCCAGGTAGTTCCATCCATCCCGCGCGTCCAGCAAACGATAGTTGCTGTTCTCGTACTCACCAGGGAAGAACACAACCACACGACCTCTGATATCCCGCTCGATCTCCTTCATTAACTCCGATACGCGGACGAACCCGAACAGAGAAGCGATACCATAGACCCCCACAACCGAGTTATCGTCAATGCCGGACGCCGTGAGTGCGGCACGCATCTGCCCGGCGACGTATTCAAGAAAGGCATCGTCGAGCTTTAACTCAAGATCTTCCGGGCACTCGAAGTAACTGTCTCGGTACTCCGTATTGGCCATCCACTCCGCAAATGCCCGAGTCAGATCACACTCGCTCCAACCATGCCCTGCCTCCGCGGTCGCCAGCGCGAACAGATCTTTCCGCGCCCGCAGCCGCCGCTCGTCGGCTTTGTCGTAAACGATGAAAATGGCACGCTGCGCGCCCGCCAGGTCCTTTTGCCACGGAAGCGCAATGTAGCTCTTGTAGCGGTCAGCCAACCTGTCGATGCGCCCCATGGATCAACTCCCGCTCCTTCTCGGTGAACATGGTCGGAAACGACACGTCAATGACCGAGCCAGATTGCTTGAAATGGAGCAGTCCAAGCCGCCTGGCATCAACCGCAACATCAATGAGCTCTTCGGGGCTGGCATCCAACATGGCAGCCCAGGGCGTCTCGAATAGCGAGCGCCCACGCCGCCCCATGGCAAAACCCAGCAACAACGCATACGCACTTGCCGCGGGCGTTGCCTCGACGCGCTGTCTGGTCTTACGCCCGCGTCCAAGCAGATGCCCGGACTGGGTCCAAGACGACGAGGCATTGCGCACTACTTTATCCAGCGTCGCATCGTTGAGGCGATCGCCAATAGCATCGGAAAGCGCATCCTTCATCGATTGCCGTGCGAACTCGTGCCCAAACGGAGTGCCGATTATGGCCCTTGTGGTTGCTCTTAGCAGCGGGTCGCGCGCGAGAGCGAGCAGGAGCGCAAGGAGTGGGCGACTGGTTTCGTGCCTGCCCCAGAGGTCCCTCAGAACGCGGAAAAGCATGATCCGAGCATCAAGCCCATAGAGCTCAGTCAGCCTTTGGAGGGAGAGCTTGCGGGTTGCCGCTGTCCTCTTGCCCAGACAATTGTCCTCCACAACCGCATGCGCGTAGTCTTCACGGGAGGCTTCGCCGGGAGCCGCTTCCAGCAGACGCGACAGCTCGTCAAGCATGATCGTCCGACTGGTGTGAGTGCCGCGGCCACCAGAACGGAATCCCCAAAGCAAGGCGCGGTTCGGCGGGAGACCGGCTATCCCGGTTTCGAAATTCGGATCGTATATTGCGCCCACGATCGAACACTATAGACCAATAAGAAACGTTATCAGTATTCGCCGGCAAACTAGCCGGCGGAAGACAAGAGTAACAATTGTACACATCAACAGCTGGATTGCGGGAGAAGTGCCGGTGTATTTATGACGATTTCGCCCGCACGTACGCCCAAGCAGCATGGCATCGGCAGAGTAACTAGTCATTGCCTCAGCCCAACGGTCTCCCGATTCTCAAACAATCGCGAGCGACACAATTCAGCATACGAACAAGGCAGCATGCGCGGGGCGTCATAGCTCGCCGAGATACGAAAATACCTCGACGCTTTGCTCTGCTCTAATGTCTATGACAGCTTGATCGGCTGACGCTTTGTGAGTATTGATCGGCGCCTGAATCCGATTCATACTCCGCGCCTTCTTCACTATGCGAATGCTGATGGGCACCCGGGAACGTCGCCAGCGCGAGATCGCCGAGCGTGAACAGCGCTTTCTCGATTGCGCGCGCGCTTTGATGCTGCAGGATGGTCTGCTCGGCCTGCAGATGGCGCGGGTGGCCGAGGCCTGCGATTACGCGACCGGCACGCTCTATCAGCATTTCGAATCCAAGGAAGACCTGCTGGTCGCGCTGGCCTGAGACAAGGCCGCCATCCGTGCCGAACTGTTCGAACGCGCGGCGCGCTGGCAGGCGCCGTCACGCGAACGTATTTTCGCGGTCGCGGTCGGCGACATGATTTTCGCGCGCCGCTATCCGGATTACTTTCGGCTGGCGCAGTATGTTGTTACCGAAGTGGTGTGGCGCGCGTCCTCGGCCCGGCGGCGCACGCAGGCACTGGCGGCCAGCAAACTCATCAGCGCCGCCGTGTTCGACATTTATCGGGATGCGATGGCGTCGGGCGATCTGCCGGCGCGCGGGCTCACTGTTCCCGAATTGATGGTGGGCCCGTGGACGCTCTGTCTTGGCATGCATACGCTGGTGCACGCCGAAGGCATGTTGCAGCAATACGAGGTGCGCGATCCGTACCGCCTGCTGATGCGCAATGTTCATCACTTACTGAACGGCTATGGCTGGCGGCCGCTGTTCGACCCCGAAGATGACGCCACCCTGGATGCCTTCATCGCCCGTGTCTGCGAAGAAGTGTTTCATGACAGCTGCGTGATGCGCGACGATGCGCCCGCGCATTGATCAGCCACCCGCCCCTTCACTTCGCGTACCTGTCATGACTTACCGCTCCATTCTGCTGCCCGTCGGGGCGCTGCTGGTGTTCGGCGGGCTGATGTTCGTCAAGTGGTATGGCGACAAGCAGATGAACGCCATGTTCGACAACATGCCGGAACCCCCGGTGACCATTTCGTCCGCGCAGGTACAACAGGGGCGCTGGCCGCGGGAGGTTGAAACGGTGGGCACCTTCGCTGCGGTCAACGGGGCCCAGCTCGCCACCGAAGCCAGCGGTATCGTCGATGATATCAGCTTCAAAAATGGCTCCGCTGTCAAGGCCGGCGAGATTATTCTGCGCCTGAATACCGACATCGAGGTGGCTGAACTCAACGCGCTAGAGGCCGCCGCCCGCCTGGCCGAAATCGAACTGGAACGGGTTCGCAGTCTCTATGAATCGAACAATGTCTCCAGGGCCGAGGTCGATATCCGCCAGACCCAGGCCGACCAGGCGCGCGCCAACCTCGATGCGCAGCGCGCGCGGGTTGAGCAGAAGACGATAGTGGCGCCAGTCTCCGGGGTGCTGGGCATCCGGCAGGTGAATCTCGGACAGTACGTCGAGGCCGGCAGCGCGATCGTTACATTGCAATCACTGGATCCGATTTTTCTCAACTTCATGCTACCGGAGCAGCGGCTGACCGACATCTCCGCCGGGCAGCTGGTGACCGCGCATGGAAGTGCTTTCGCGGACGAGCCATTTCACGGCGTCGTCACCGCGATCGAGCCGCGGGTGGAGCAGAGCACGCGCAATTTCATGATTCAGGCGACCATTGATAATCCGGATGGCCATTTGCGCCCCGGCATGTTCGCGCGGGTAGAGCTGGCGTTCGGAGCGCCACAGGAGGTGCTCACCGTGCCGCAAACGGCCATTAACTTTAACCCTTATGGCAATTCCGTTTATGTCATTCGTGAAGCTCGCGTGCCCGCGCAATCGCCACCGCCGGGCAATAGAGAACCTGCGCCCGCTGGCAGCGCGCAGGCGACCGAGCAACCACCGCGGCTTACCGTGGTGCAGCGCTTCATACGCACCGGCGCGCGGCGTGGCGACCTGATTTCGGTCACGGACGGCCTGCGGGCCGGCGAAAGAGTAGCGACCAGCGGGCTACTGAAGCTGCGCAACGAGGCAGTCGTTAATATCAACAACAAGATCAGGCCCGAAGCGGATGTTTCGCCTACTCCGCCGAATAGCTGACGATCCAACCTGTCGTAAGCAGCGCTCGCGCGCCATGACAGGCCTGGAGCGGGACATTTCTCTCCCGCGAATCAGCTAACCCCGGCCATGTCCTTCACCGACATCTTCATCCGCAGACCCGTGCTCGCCATGGTCGTGAACCTGTTCATTTTTCTGCTGGGATTGCGCGCCGCACAGGAACTCAACGTCCGCCAGTACCCCGAGCTGCAAAACGCGGTAATTACCGTCAACACCACTTACGTTGGCGCGGACGCCGACCTGGTGCAGGGTTTCATTACCACGCCCATGGAGCGTGAGGTCGCGTCCGCCGACGGCATCGATTACATCGTTTCCACCAGCCTGCCCAGCATCAGTTCCATTCAGGCTTATGTACGCCTGGGCGCCGATCCCAACGAGGTGCTGACGCAGATCGTTGCCAAAGTGCAGGTCGTGCGCCGCGACCTGCCGGAAGAATCCGAGGATCCGGTGGTGGATCTCGCCATCGGCGATACTACCGCGGCCATGTATCTGTCGTTCTTCAGCGAGGTGCTGGACAACAACCAGATCACGGATTATCTGGTGCGGGTGGTCGAGCCGAAGCTCGCGACCATCCCCGGCGTGCAGCGCGCGAGGATTCTGGGCGACCGCACCTTCGCCATGCGCGTCTGGCTGAAGCCCGACCGCATGACCGCCATGAATATCACCGCCAGCGACGTGTACGCGGCGCTGCGCGCCAACAACGTGCTGTCGGCGGTGGGCTCCACCAAAGGCTCGATGGTGGTGGTTGACCTGACCGCGCGTACCGATCTGCGCACACCGGAGGAATTCCGCAACCTGGCGGTGCGCGCGGAGAACGGCGCCATCGTGCGTCTGTCGGATATCGCCAATGTTGACCTGGGCTCGGAGAGCTATCAGACCAGCGTCAGCTTCAACGGAGAATCGGCGACCTTCATGGGCATCGAGGTAGCGCCCGACGCGAATTCGCTGGACGTGATTCAGGCCGTGCGCCAGGTCTGGGACAACGAAATCGTGCCCCAACTGCCACAGGGACTGGGAGCTTCCATCCCGTATGACAGCACGGAATACATTCAGGACGCCATCGAAGAGGTGATCAAGACCCTAGCCGAGGCGGTGCTGATTGTCGTGGTGGTGATTTTTCTGTTTCTGGGGTCGCTGCGCAGTGTGATCATCCCGGCCGTGACCGTGCCGCTGTCCATGGTCGGCGCGCTGTTCCTGATGCTGCTGATGGGTTTCACCATCAATCTACTGACTCTGCTGGCGATGGTGCTGGCGGTAGGCATCGTGGTGGACGACGCCATCATCGTGCTGGAGAACATCCACCGGCACATCGAAGAAGGCATGAGCCCGGCCGATGCCGCGCTGACCGGCGCGCGCGAACTGGCGTGGCCGGTGGTGGCGATGACCACCACCCTGATTGCGGTGTATTTGCCGATCGGGTTTATCGGCGGCTTGACCGGCACGTTGTTCGTGGAGTTCGCGTTCACTCTGGCCGGGGCGGTGCTGCTTTCCGGCGTGATCGCGCTGACCTTGTCGCCGATGATGTGCGCCAGACTCCTTAAACCGCATGCCGATGGTCAGGCGGCGACGGGCAGCGACAAACTGGCTGCATGGCTGGACCGGCAGTTCGAAAAACTGCGCCTGGCGTACCAGCGCAGCCTGCACCGCTCGATGGGCGACCGCTGGGGCATCCTCGTGTTCGGCGCGATCGTGTTCGTGTCATGTTATTTCCTGTTCGTATCGACGCAATCGGAGCTCGCGCCCGAGGAAGATCAAGGCTTTATCCTCACTTTCTCGGAAAGCGATCCCTATTCGACAATCGAGTATCTGGAAAGCTATACGCGCGAACTGGACACGATCGCCGAAGATCTGCCCGAAATGGAAAACCTGTTTCTGCTGAACGGCGTGGGCGGCGGCGGTGCGGCGGTATCGACCAACACGGCGATCGCCGGCTTCGTGCTCAAGCCCTGGACCGAGCGGCAACGCTCCAGCCAGGAAGTGCTTAACGAGGTGATCAATCCGCGCATCGGTAAGATCGCCGGCCTGCAGGTTGCCGCGTTCGTTCCCCCAGCGTTGCCTACTGGTGGCGGCGGGGGGTTCCCCGTGGAGTTCGTCATCGGCGGCACCGCGCCGGTGGAGAGCCTGAACGAGGTCGCCGGTGCGGTAATGGGCGCCGCGCAGAACAGCAAGAAGTTTATCTTTCTCAACAGCGATCTCAAGATCAACAAGCCACGCACCGATGTGTTGATCGATCGTGACAAGGCGGCGCTGCTCGGCATCGACATGCAAGACTTAAGCGCCGACATGGCGGCCATGCTGTCCGGTGGATTCGCCAACCGCTTCTCGCTGGAGAATCGATCGTACGAGGTTATCCCGCAGGTGCAGAGGGTAGACCGCCTCAACGCGGGGCAGCTCGAACAATATTACACGCGCACCGGCAGCGGCGAGCTGGTGCCGTTATCGACGGTGGTATCGCTCAAGGATTCGGTGGAACCTCAGCAGCTCAAGCGTTTTCAGCAGTTGAACAGCGTGACGATCTCCGGCCTCCCGCGACCGGGCGTGTCGCTGGGTGAGGCCTTGAGCGTGCTGGAACAGGCGGCCGCCGATAACCTGCCGCCCGGTTTCACCGTGGATTACTCGGGTCAGTCGCGACAGTTCAAGACCGAGGGCGCGGCGCTGATGCTGACGTTTTTCTTTGCGCTGATCGTGATCTACCTGGTGCTGGCGGCGCAGTTCGAGTCGCTTCGCGATCCGATTATCATGCTGGTCACGGTGCCTATGTCCATCAGCGGCGCGCTGCTGGCGCTGAATGTGGTCGGTATTCTGAATGGCATGCAGATCACCAACTTTCCCGGCGTGAGCCTGAACATTTACACGCAGGTGGGCCTGGTAACCCTGATCGGCGTGATCTCCAAACACGGGATCCTGATCGTCGAATTCGCCAATCGATTGCAGCGCGAGGGCCGGTCGAAACAGGCGGCGATCGAGGAGGCGTCTTCCATACGCCTGCGGCCGGTGCTGATGACCACTGCCTCGCTGGTGCTGGCCATGGCGCCCCTATTGATCGCCTCAGGTCCGGGCGCCGCTTCGCGATTCTCAATGGGCTTCGTGATCGCCAGCGGCATGACCATCGGCACCTTGTTCACGCTGTTCGTGGTGCCGGCGGTTTATGTATCGCTCGCGAAAGATCACTCGCGCGAGCAGGCCGCGGGCCTCGGTGCGCCGGCAGTGAGTCATTGAATTCTCAAAAAAGCAACCGGGCTGGCTGCCGAAACGTCAAACGTCCGCGGCGCTGGCTGGGTAGCAAGGAGGAGTTACCGCGACTGCTACTTCGTCAAAATCAGTTTTCCGTTGCGCGTGATGCGTAAAATATAGTCTTCGCCCGCATGGCTGATCGTCACGCGGCCATGATTTCCTACCAGTTCCAGTACATCGACTCTCCCGCGCGACGTTGCGTCGGAGCCAGCGCGATTACTCTCCGATTTGAGTCTGGACGGCGCTTTGCTGACGTCTTGCATCGATTGATCTCCCGTGTGCGTAATATTAATGATAATAGTTATTATTAGTAATGCAAGCGGTCCGGGCAAAAAAATTCTGTGGCCGCAAAAACGACTCAGCTGGTCGCTTGGTTGATACCTGCCTCCGCGACGGCTGCCATTGCCTGAATTTCTTCTGGCGCGATGACATACGGCGGCATGAAATACACCACGTTGCCCAAAGGCCTCAGCAGAAATCCGTGGCAAAGCGCGTAGCGATAGACCCCGAGTCCGCGCCTTTCCTGCCACGGGTAGCTCAGTCCGCTCTCTTTGTCTTGCACCATTTCCGCCGCTGCGATCATGCCGGTCTGGCGCACCTCGCCCACATGCGGATGATCCCTTAATGGCTCGACCGCCTTTGCCATCGTCGCGATCAGCGCCCGATTGCCAGCGATGATATCGTCATCGCTGAATATCTTCAGCGTCGCCAGCGCCGCGGCGCACGCGAGCGGATTGCCGGTGTACGAGTGCGAGTGCAGAAATGCGCGCAGACTCGCATAGTCGTCATAGAAAGCGTCATACACATCATCGATGGTTAACACGGCCGACAAGGGCAGATAGCCGCCGGTCAGACCCTTGGACAAACACAGGAAATCGGGGCTGATGTCGGCCAGTTCGCACGCGAACATCGTACCCGTGCGCCCGAAGCCGACCGCAATTTCGTCGGCGATCAGATGCACCTGGTGGCGGTCGCAAGCGTCGCGCAGCAAGCTCAGATAAACGGGATCGTACATGCGCATCCCGCCCGCGCATTGCACCAGCGGCTCGACGATAACCGCGCAGACCTCGTGCGCGTGCCGCTCCAGCGCGGCTTCCATGTGCGCGAACATGCGACGCGTGTACGCCGCGCAAACTTCGCCCGGATCCCGCCGGGAGCAATCCGGGCTGGGCACGGTGATGACATCCAGCAACAGCGGCGCGTATGTCTCCTTGTAAAGCGCCATGTCGCTGACCGATAACGCGCCCAGGGTCTCGCCGTGGTAACTGCCGGAGAGATTGATAAAGCGCGTTTTCTGAAGCCGACCGCAGTTGCGCCAGTAGTGAAAACTCATCTTCAGGGCGATCTCGACCGCGGCTGATCCGCTGTCGGCATAGAAACAGCGGGACAGACCTGGCGGCGCAATCTCGATCAGACGCTCGGACAGCTCGATCACCGGCTCATGCGTAAACCCTGCGAGAATAACGTGTTCCAGCGTAGCGGCCTGTTCCCGCATAGCCGCGTTGATCCGCGGATTGGCGTGGCCAAACAGATTCACCCACCATGAGCTTATCGCGTCCAGATAGCGGTTGCCGTCGAAATCCTCCAGCCACACCCCCTGCCCGCGCCGGATCGGAATCATTGGCAGTAGCTCGTGATCCTTCATCTGCGTGCAGGGGTGCCACACAGCGCGCAGGTCGCGCTCGCGCAAAGCCGCATTGGTTTTTTCGCGTGTCATACGGCACATCATATCGAACGCACCGTGGAAATTGACCCCTCATACGATAAAGCGTGAGTGCAACATTTCGTGGTGCGAGGCGACGTGGTCACGTAGGCTAAGGCGATGAACTCAGCATCACAGGCAGACTCATGCACCCAGAATTTCCGTTAGCCGAGGACATCGTGCATTTGAATCACGCCGGCGTGGGGCCGTGGCCGCGGCGCACCATCGATGCCATTGCCCGCTTTGCGGATGAGAACATGCGGCTTGGCAGCAGGCATTACCTTCGCTGGCTGGAAGTCGAGCGCGAGTTGCGCGAGATTTTGCGCTGGCTGATCAACGCCCCATCGGCGGACGAGATCGCACTCCTTAAAAACACGTCGGAAGCGCTGTCGATGGTCGCGTACGGCATTGACTGGCGGTCTGGAGATAATGTGGTTGCCAGCCGTCAGGAGTTCCCTTCGAATCGTATCGTCTGGGAGTCGCTGGAGCCACACTTCGGGGTCGAAGTACGGCTGGCGGATCTTGACCAGGGCGTGACACCCGAAGACGCGCTGTTGGCGCACGTCGATAAACATACCCGCCTGTTAGCGGTGAGTTCCGTGCAATACGCCAGCGGCTTGCGCATGGATCTGGACAGGCTCGGCGAGGCGTGCCGCGCACGCAACGTGCTCTTTTGCGTGGATGCGATTCAGACCCTGGGCGCGCTGCCGTTCGACGTTCAGACCTGCGGCGTGGATTTCGTCATGGCCGACGGGCACAAGTGGATGCTGGCGCCGGAGGGCGTGGCGCTGTTTTACTGTAAGCCGGAATGTCGCGAACAACTGCGTTTGAGCCAGTTCGGCTGGCATATGGTCGAAGATCATAACGATTACGACCGCATGGACTGGCAGCCCGCGGCCAGCGCGCGCCGCTTCGAGGCCGGCAGCGCGAACAATATGGGTATACATGCACTACACGCCAGTTTGAGCCTGCTGCGGGAAGAGGGCTTGTCGTCGATTCACGAAATCATTTCAAGAAACACCTTGTATCTCTACGATTCATTACAGGACGCAGGGTTTGAAGTGATCACGCCCCGAGCGTCGGAACGACGCGCAGGAATCATTACCTTCCGGCACCCCCACAAGGACAATCGCGCGATCTATGAGTATCTGCAGTCCGCAGGCATATTGTGCGCGCGGCGCGCGGGCGGGATTCGATTCTCACCGCATTTCTATACCCCGCCCGAATTTCTGGATCGCGCGCTCAATACGTTGCGGCAGGTGGTCCATGCGTGCGGGTAGAGAAACTGCGGCCCCAAGATTGCTTGTGAATTGTGTGACGTGACGGGCAAAGCGCCTAAAAGCGCGGGCGCTACAATGCCCGTATTGGCTTACGGAGAAGCGGGTGCTGAAACGACTTCAAACGCGGATGTGGAATATGGTCACCGACTGGCTCAACGCCGAGTCGGGCGAAGGAGAGCCGCACCTGTCGAATTACGAGCGCATGCGCGTGGAAATCAGGCCCGCCGACGTGGTGCTGGTCGAGGGCCGCACTCGCATTAGCAACAGCATCAAGAATATTACGCTCAGCTCGTGGACGCACGCCGCGCTCTACATCGGACGACTACGCGATATAGAGGATTACGACCTGCGGGAATATCTCGCCTACCACTACGCCGGCGATGCCGCGGAGCCACTGGTCATCGAAGCCCTGCTGGGCGAAGGCACGGTCGTCACGCCACTGCGCTATTATCAAAATTATCATTTGCGTATCTGCCGGCCCAAGGGCTTGTCGCGTACCGACGCCGAGCTGGTGATTCGTCATTGCATTGGTTGCATCAGTCTGGACTACGACGTGCGCCAGTTGCTGGATCTGGCGCGTTTCCTGTTCCCGTATGGCCTGTTGCCGCGTCGCTGGCGTTCGAGTCTGTTCGCGCACAACACGGGGCTGCCCACCCGCACTGTGTGTTCGACCATGATCGGGGAAGCGTTTCAGTCAGTCAGATTTCCGATCCTGCCGCTCGCGCGTGAGCCGGTCGGCAAACACGGCAGCTTGCGGGACCGTAATGCCAAACTGTTCACTCCCCGGGATTTCGATTACTCTCCCTATTTCGAGATTATCAAATATCCGATGTACGACTTCGACGAACTGGCGGTATATCGCCAGCTTCCCTGGGCGCTGGAAGAATTGATCGAGCGAAGTCCGGACGAATTGAGCGGAACAGTAGATCCGTCTACCGGAGCGCCGGCCGATCGCGACCGCGCCGGCGGGCTAATGGCCAAAACCGTGGCAAGCGGCATCACAGGATGAGTTTGATTGTAAAGCTGTTACTCGCCATCGAATTGGCTTGTTCCGGCTCAATCGCACATGCAACATTGTCCTTGAATGCCGGCTGAATCTTGGCATCAACCGCCCATTCCCAATTCGAGCGCCCGGTCTTTATCATTGACGGAAGCCGCTCGCCATTTCTCAAGTTCCGCAATCGGCCCGGACCGTTCAAGGCCGCTGAACTCGCCGTGCAGACCGCACGCCCGTTGCTGCTCCGTCAACCGTTCGAGGCCGACGCACTCGATGAAGTGATACTGGGTTGCGCCGCACCCGGCGCGGAAGAAATGAACATCGCTCGCGTGGCCGCATTGCGGGCAGGATGCGGAAATGCAGTGCCCGCCTGGACCGTGCAGCGCAATTGCGGTTCCGGTCTGCAGGCCTTCGATTCGGCGTTCCGTAATATCGCGAGCGGTCGGGCTGACCTGATTCTGGCCGGTGGCGTGGAGGCCATGAGTCATGCGCCATTGCTGCTGCAGGATAAACTGGTCGAATGGCTGGCCGCATGGCGTGCGGCAGGTACGCGACAGCGTCTGAAATTGATTTCGACCTTGCGTCCGTCAAACCTGGCGCCGGTTTCGGGGCTGCTCAAGGGCCTGTCTGATCCGGGCACAGGTTTATCGATGGGTCAGACGGCCGAAAATCTGGCGTATCGATTTGGGATCAGCCGCGAAGAGATGGACCATTACGCCTGCGAGAGTCATCGGCGGCTGTACCGAGCGCAGGAGACGCCAGGCGTGCTCCGAGAAATCGAGGTGATCTACGATCGCAAAGGCAACGCCTGTGAGCGCGATGACGGTGTGCGCCCGGATACGACGATCGACAAACTGGCGGCGCTCAAGCCTGCGTTCGACAAGCCGTTCGGAAAAGTCACGGTCGGCAACAGCGCGCAGCTTTCCGATGGCGCGGCGTGGCTCATCCTGGCCAGCGAGGCGGCAGTGAATCGCCATGGATTGAACCCGCCAGCCCGCGTCGTGGATTGTGAATGGGCGGGGCTGGACCCGGCGCAGATGGGACTGGGGCCCGTGCATGCGATGGCGCCGGTACTGGCACGCAACGCACTGGAGACGACGCATATCGACTACTGGGAAATCAACGAGGCGTTCGCCGCGCAGGTGCTCGCCTGCCTGGCGGCAGCGGCCGACCTCGCATACAGCCAGCAGGAACTCGGTCTGGATCGCGCGCTCGGCGAGATTCCCCATGAACGCCTGAATGTCGACGGCGGCGCCATCGGTCTGGGCCATCCGGTGGGCGCGAGCGGCGCGCGACTGGTGCTGCACCTCATGCACGTTCTGCAGCGTGAAAAGGCGTCGCGGGGCGTCGCGGCACTTTGTATCGGCGGCGGCCAGGGCGGCGCGATGCTGATCGAAAATTTGCACGTCCGGCCATGACTGAGAATTGGCGTCGGGAAACGGACGCCACCGGCATCGTGTGGCTTTGTCTGGATGTCCCCATTGCTGCCGCCAACGTACTGAACGCCGCGGTCTTCGACGAGCTGGATCAAATCCTGACAGCGTTGTCGGCAGCGGCGCCGCGCGGCGTGGCGTTCTGTTCAGGCAAGCCCGGCGGATTCATTGCCGGCGCCGACGTCAAGGCATTCCAAACCATCCGCGGGCCTGACGACGCTTATGCCATCGTGCGCCGCGGTCAGGGCATCATGAACCGCATCGAGGCGCTGCCCTGCCCCACCGTCGCCGTCATCAACGGTTTCTGTCTTGGTGGCGGGCTGGAACTCGCGCTCGCCTGCGATTATCGGGTCGCGCTGGATGATCCTTCCGCCCGCCTGGGGCTGCCCGAAATCAAGCTTGGCATCCATCCGGGCTTTGGCGGCACCTTGCGGTCGATCCGTCTGCTGGGAGCGGTGGCCGCGCTGGACATGATGCTCACTGGCAAGGCCCTGGACGCGCAATACGCGTGCAGGATCGGCCTGGTAGATCTCGCAGTCCCGTCGCGATATCTACATCACGCCGCGCGCCAGCTGCTGACGACGAGGCCGGCACGGCGCCGACCGCACCGCCTCGCGCGGCTCGCCAATATCAAGCCGGCGCGCTTCGTACTTGGAACCTATCTGCGCAGACGCATCGCAGCCAAAGCCCGGCAGGATCATTATCCGGCGCCCTACGCGCTGCTCGATCTGTGGCAAAAGCATGGCGGTAATATGGACACCTGGCTTACGCGTGAAGCCGAATCGGTCGCCGGGCTGAGTACCACGGCGACCGCGCGCAATCTGTTGCGAGTGTTCGGGCTGCAAAACCGCCTGAAATCGCAGGGTGACAAGTCGGCGTTCCGCCCGCGCCACGTGCACGTGATCGGCGGCGGAACCATGGGCGCAGACATCGCCGCATGGATCGCGGCGCACGACTTTGTCGTCACAGTGCAGGACACCAGCACCGGGCGCCTGGCCGCGATGATGGAACGCGCCTGCGAACTGCTAGCGAAACAGTTTCACTCACAGCGGCAGCTTTCCGCCGTGCTCGATCGACTGATACCGGACGACAAAGGCGTGGGGTTGGTGCGCGCCGACATCGTTATCGAAGCGATCATCGAGGATCAGGCGGCCAAGCAAGCGCTTTACCGCGAGATCGAACCGCGGATGAAAGCCGATGCCCTGCTTGCCACCAACACCTCCAGCCTGAGCATCGAGTCCCTGGCGCAGGCGCTAGTTAACCCCGGCCGGCTGATTGGCCTGCATTTCTTCAGCCCGGTCGTCCGCATGCCGCTGGTCGAGCTCGTTCTGGGCCCGGCGACTTTTCCGGCTACGCAAGCAAAAGCAGCCGCTTTCGCGCGGCATATCGATAAACTGCCGTTACCGACCAGCAATCGCCCCGGTTTTCTGGTCAATCGTGTGTTAACGCCTTACCTGCTGGAGGCTATGCTCATGCTCGATGAAGGCATACCCGCGGCGGTGATCGATAAGTCGGCAGTACAATTCGGCATGCCGATGGGACCCGTGGAACTCGCGGACAGCGTCGGTCTGGATGTCGTGCTCGCTGCGGCCGAGCGAATGGCGCGCGAATTCAATTTCGACGTGCCGGCAACATTGCGGGAGAAAGTAACGGCGGCGCAATTGGGCCGCAAGACCGGACGGGGTTTTTATGCCTACAAGGCAGGCAAGCCTCTGCGCACGCGCCGCGCGCGCTACTCAGGCGAACGCCAGCGCCTCGAAAACCGCTTGATCCTGCGGCTTATCAATGAGACGGTAGCGTGCCTGCGCGAAGGGGTCGTCGAAGACACCGACCTGCTCGACGCCGGCATCGTGTTCGGTACAGGTTTCGCTCCGTTTCGTGGTGGACCGCTGCACTACCGCGATGCCTATGGCCGTGACGCCATGCGGGATGAACTACGGGCGCTGGAGGATTCCTACGGCCAGCGATTCGCCGCCGATCCGCGCTGGTGACGCGCGCGCCCCGTGAATATGCGCAACACCAGCGAAAACGACGCGGCCGCAATCTGGATTCCTGTCGCGTGACCACGAGTATGCCATTGGATAGACGACCGAATTTTCTTTGTATTGGGGCGCAGCGGGCCGGGTCAACGTGGTTATACGAGAATCTGAAGGCGCACGCGGGCATCTGGCTGCCGCCGATCAAAGAGCTACATTACTTCGACGAGCTGCGTGTGCAGCCCTTCTGGTGCAAGCGCTACAAGAGCCACCTCGGAGGACGCATTCGTCACGCAAGGACCTCGTTGCGCCACGGCGACTGGTCGATGGCCGGTTTTATGTGGGACGCGAAGTTCTTAGGCTTGCCCAGGTCGGACCGCTGGTATGCTTCCCTGTTCTCCCGGTCGGGCAAGCTTGCGGCGGGCGAAATCACGCCCGCTTATTCTACGCTCTCCGCGGATGCGGTCGCGGCGATAAAGCGCATCAACCCCGACATGAGGATAATTTTTCTGCTGCGCGATCCTATCGATCGCTCGTGGTCGCAGGCGCGCAAAGACCTTCCCCGCGTGCACGGCAAAAGGTTGGACGAGATACCGACGCGGGATGTGGTCGGGTGGTTTAACTCCCGCTGGTGCATGACGCGTTCTGATTATCTCGCTACCTTAAACAACTGGTTAGCGCATTTTCCGCGCGATCAGTTTTTTGTTGGCTTTCACGAGGAGATCATCGCGCACCCCAGAGATTTATTGTTGCGGCTCTTTGAATTTCTTGGCGTGGAGAAGTCGGAAAGACACTTTTCACCCAACCTGATGCACGCGATTAACCCGGCAACAGAAGTGGGCCTGGCGCCAGTCTACGAGTACGAGCTCGCGCGATTACATGAGCCTGGGCTGGCTGGACTCAAGGAGATGTTTTCGCCGTATCCAGCGCGGTGGCACCAGCGATGTGTCCGCGTGCTTGAGCGGTACGAGCGCGGCGAATCTCACGCCTAGCGAAGTTCCGGCGCGTGAGGAAATGGTGAATGCAGCGCGCCGCAGCACTTGCGATTAACGCCACCGCGATTGCTGCGGCAGACGCCGACGCTCGGTCAGAAGTGGATTGCGCGGTCGTCGACCGCCAGGGCGGCTTCATGCACGGCTTCTGACAAGGTCGGATGGGCGTGCACCGTGCGCGCCAGGTCTTCGGCGCTGGCGCCGAATTCCATCGCGGTGACGACTTCGGCGATCAGCTCGGACGCTTGCGGGCCCAGGATATGCGCGCCCAGGATACGATCGGTATTCGCGTCAGCAAGGACTTTGACCTTGCCACCGGTCTCGCCGACACCGCGTGCGCGACCGTTTGCGATGAATGGGAAAGCGCCGGTACGATATTCAATGCCCTCCTGCGTGAGCTGTTGCTCGCTTTTCCCTACCCACGCGATCTCGGGCCATGTGTAGATGACCCACGGAATTGTCGCGTAATTCACGTGCCCCGCCTGACCGGCGATGCGCTCGGCTACTGCCACCCCTTCTTCCGAGCCCTTGTGCGCCAGCATGGGGCCGCGCACGACGTCCCCGACCGCGTACACATTTTCCAGGTTGGTGCGGCAGTTCCCATCGACCTCTATGTATCCGCGGGCATCGAGCTTGAGCCCCGCCGCCTGCGCATTGAGCCCCTCGGTGTTGGGTTTGCGGCCGATCGCCACGATGAGCTTGTCCACTTCCAGCGTATCGTTTGCGTCACCGACCTTGAAGCCGACCGAAACCGAATCGGCGACCTGCGCAGCCGTGACCTTCGCGCCCATACGGAGATCCAGCCCCTGCCGTTTCAGTAGCTTGAATGCTTCATCCGCGATTTCGCGATCGACCGCCGGAAGAAAGGTATCCAGCGCCTCCAGAACGACTACTCTTGACCCCAGTCGGTTCCACACGCTACCAAGCTCCAGGCCGATCACACCCGCGCCAATGACGCCCAGCCGCGCGGGTACTTGCTCGAACGAGAGCGCGCCGCTGGAATCGACCACTTGTTGCTGATCGATGGCGGCGGCCGCAAGCGTGGCAGGCACCGAGCCGGTCGCGATGATCACCGAGTCCGCTTCGAGCTGCAAATCATCGTCACCATCGCTCATCGGGCTAACCGTAACCTGCCGATCGCCGCTTAAAACACCACGACCGGTGAAACGCTTCACGCGGTTCTTCTTGAAGAGACTGTCGATGCCGCCGGTCAGCCCCCGCACGATCTTTTGCTTGCGCTTTTGCATGGCCGCGACATCGATGCGGACATCGTTCGCGATTATCCCGTGTTCCTGCGCCTGGTGCGTGAGGAGATGAAAGTAATGACTGGAGTCGAGTAATGCCTTGGAGGGAATACAGCCGACGTTAAGGCAGGTGCCGCCTAACGACGCGCGGCCCTCCGGTTCGCGCCACTGGTCCACGCATGCGGTATTGAGGCCGAGCTGGGCGCAGCGGATAGCCGCGACATACCCGGCCGGTCCCGCGCCGATTACGACCACGTCGTAACGATTATGTGCCATTGACGATGAAAGGCGGTTGTAAGGTTAGCGCTAGAGACGATGCTCAGTACGCGAGACTCAAGGACTATATCTGTAGCAGCAGACGGCTCGGGTCTTCCAGCTGCTCCTTGATCGTGACCAGGAACTGCACGGCCTCACGGCCATCGATGATACGGTGATCGTAAGAAAGCGCGAGATACATCATCGGCCTGATGACAATTTCTCCATCCATCGCGATGGGTCGCTCCTCGATCTTGTGCATGCCGAGAATCGCGCTCTGCGGCGGGTTGAGGATCGGGGTCGAGAGCAATGATCCGAACACGCCACCGTTGGTGATGGTGAAGGTTCCGCCGGTCAACTCCTCAATGGTCAGCGAATTGTCTTTCGCCTTGCGAGCGAAGTCCGTCACCGCCTTTTCGATCGCCGCCATGCTGAGTCGATCGGCATCACGCAGAATCGGCACCACCAGCCCGCGCGCGGAGCCGACGGCAATACCGATATCGAAAAACCCGTGATAGATAAGGTCGTTCTGGTCAATCGAAGCGTTGACGACGGGGAAGCGCCTGAGCGCCTCGATCGAGGCCAATACGAAAAACGCCGTAAACCCTAAGCGTACGCCATGCGTTTTCTCGAACCTGTCGCGGTAGCGCTCCCTCAGGTTGAGGATCGGCCGCATGTCAACTTCGTTGAAGGTGGTCAATATGGCGTTGTCGCGCTGGGCCTGGAGCAGACGCTCCGCCACCCTTTTGCGCAGCCGCGTCATCGGCACGCGCTGCTGCGTGCGTGACGCGGCACCTTGAACGCCTTCCTGCACGTCCGCCGATTGAACTGCGGTACTATCGTCGCTACTCCGCGATTGCACGCGCGCCAGCACATCCGCCTTCGTGAGCCGCCCGTCCTTGCCGGTGGCCGTTATCTCGTTCGGATGCAGAGCGTTTTCGGTTAACAGCTTGCGCACCGCCGGCCCCAGGCGCGCAGTGGCATCTTCGTCATCCCCGGGCTGACCGGCATTGGCCGCGCGCTTGGCGCCATTACCTGGCGCGGCGTTCACGGTATCCTTGGGGGTCGCCGCGGCCGATGTTGACGCCTCGACGCCCGGTGCGATCGATGCAGCGGCCTGCGTCCGTTGCTTGCTGGATGGCTGCGATTCCGCCGCCGGCGGCCCGTTTTCCGCAGAGGAATCATTTTCCGCACCCGCTTCGGTGTCGATGATGGCGATCACTTCGTTGCTGGACACATCACCGCCAGTTTTGCGGATTTCCTTCAATATGCCGCTGTCGGCCGCGGTGATTTCCAGCACCACTTTATCGGTTTCGATATCGATCAGGTTTTCGCCACGCGCCACGCGCTCGCCCTGCTGCTTTTGCCAGTCGAGCAAGGTGGCTTCCGTGATCGATTCGGCGAGTTGCGGGACTTTAACTTCGACTAACACCGGATAATCTCCGCGCCATACCGACTACGCGCACCACGACATGCGGCGGAAGTCTGCAAGACAGAACGTGGGCCTAGCGACAAGATAGATTTGAGCCCTGAGAAAAGGACGGACGCTTATAGCGACTTAGCTTGAGACTAGCGCTCAACCTACCCTCAGTCAACCGGCCGCCAATTGTCACTTATGCGCTGCTCACCTGCCTCTGCGCCTGTATGCGCTCCAGCCGCAAGGCGTCAGCAACGAGCCGTTTCTGCTGGGCAAGGTGCACGTGAAGATAACCGACCGCAGGCGAAGCCGAGTAAGGTCGGCCCGCGTATTCCAGGCTATGCCGGGAGGAGAGACAGGCATTCAAATGCCGGCGTGACTGCATGTAGTTCCAAGCGCCCTGGTTGCGCGGTTCCTCTTGAACCCACACCACATTGCGCGCGTTGGGGTAGCGCTCCAGAACCTCGGCGATCTCGTCCAGCGGAAACGGATACTGCTGCTCGATGCGAACGATCGCGGTATCGCGCAGGTCGTGTTCGCGCCGTGCTTCCAGCAGGTCGAAATAAACTTTTCCGCTACACAGCAACAGGCGCCTGACCCGGCGAGGATCGATGTCGTCGATCTCGTCGATCACATTGTGCCAGCCCGCCTCCGAGATATCCGTTAGCGACGAGGCCGAAAGCTTGTGGCGCAACAGACTCTTAGGACTCAATACGATCAGCGGCTTGCGATATGGTCGCAGGATCTGGCGCCTGAGCATGTGGAACATCTGCGCGGGCGTACTCGGCACGCAGACCTGGATGTTGTCCTCCGCGCACAACTGCAGGTAACGCTCCAGGCGGGCGGAGGAATGTTCCGGGCCCTGACCATCGTAGCCGTGGGGCAGGAACAGGACGATGCCACTCAGTCGTCGCCACTTCGATTCCGATGAACTGATGAACTGATCGATGATGACCTGCGCGCCGTTGGCGAAGTCGCCGTACTGCGCTTCCCAGATCACCAGCGCGTCGGGCTCCGCGGTGCTGTACCCCATCTCGAAACCCAGTACGGCAGCTTCCGACAGGAGCGAGTTGATCGGCAGAAACAGCGGCTGATGTTTATAAAGGTGCTGAAGAGGAACATGCGTACGGCGGCTGTCCTGATCATGGATGACCGCGTGCCGATGAAAAAAAGTGCCGCGCGCGCTGTCCTGCCCCGACAGCCGCACCTGAAAGCCTTCTTCCAGTAATGACGCGTAGGCCAGCGTTTCCGCGAATCCCCAGTCCATGGCCTGCTTGCCAGCGCCCATCTTGCGACGCGCATCCAGTAACTTAGTCACGGCCCGATGCAGCCTGAAGTCATCGGGCACTATCGTCATTTTCGCTGTTAACGAACCGATGCGCTGCCGGCTGATCGCGGTATCGGCGGCGGCTGTCCAGTGCGTATCGAAAAAATTCCGGAAGTCGACCAGATAGGCGCTGTCTACCTTGGCCGCATGCGGCCCGGATACGATCTGGTTGGCGTCCAGTTTTTCGTGATAATGGCGCCGCATTTCGTCGGCTTCATCAACGCCGATAACCTCATCCTGCAGCAGCAGATTGGCGTAGATATCCGTCACGCGCGGGTGACCCTTGATGCGCTGATACATAATTGGCTGCGTTGCTGAGGGTTCATCCGCTTCGCTATGGCCATAGCGACGATAGCAAACCATGTCGATTACCACGTCTTTGTTGAACTTCATGCGGAAATCAAGCGCCAGCTCGGTGACGTACACGACCGCTTCCGGATCATCCGCGTTGACGTGAAAGATGGGCGCCTGCACCATCTTGGCGACATCCGTGCAATAAAGCGTGGATCGGGAGTCCAGAGGGTCGCTGGTGGTGAATCCGATCTGGTTGTTGATGACGATATGTACGGTGCCGCCGGTCGAATAGCCGCGCGTCTCCGACAGATTCAGCGTTTCCATCACCACGCCCTGTCCCGCGAACGCGGCGTCGCCATGGATTAGCACCGGCAACACCTCGTTACGTTCGTAGTCGCCGCGACGCTCCTGCCGGGCGCGCGCCGAGCCTTCGACCACCGGATTGATGATCTCGAGATGCGACGGGTTAAACGCCAAGACCAGATGGACCGGCCCGCCCTGCGTGCTCAAATCCGCGGAGAACCCCTTGTGGTATTTGACATCGCCCGAACCGTTGCCGGGATCGACCTTGCCTTCGAATTCCTCGAACAGATCACGAGGTTTGATGCCCAAGGTATTGACCTGTACGTTTAAGCGTCCGCGGTGCGCCATGCCGACGATGACTTCCTTGACCTTGTGTTCACAACCGCTGCGGTTGATTATCGCGTCCAGCAGCGGGATCAGGCTTTCGCCGCCCTCGAGCGAGAATCGTTTCTGGCCGACATATTTATTGTGCAGATACTCTTCCAGCCCGTTGGCCGCGATGAGGCGCTCCAGAATGGCCTTTCTTCTGTTCACATCGAAGCCCGCACCGCCTCCGGCGAGCTCTAGGCGCTGCTGAATCCACCGCTTTTCCTCGGTCTCGGTCAGATACATGTATTCCGAGCCTATGGTGCCGCAGTAGGTCACGCTCAGAATATTGAGCACCTCCCGCAACGTCGCCTGACGGGGACCGAACAACGACCCGGTGTTGAACACGGTTTCCATATCCGCTGACGTGAGGCCATGGAACTCCGGATTCAGGTCGGCGACCGGTGGCCGGTCATATTGATCGAGTGGATCGAGGTCGGCCTGCCGGTGACCGCGGAAACGGTAGGTGTTAATTAACTGCAGTACAGCAACCTGCTTGGCGTCAAAGTCAGAATGCTCGCGGCCATTTGCGGTATTTGCAACGCTCTGATGTTTTGTCGCAACTTGCCGGAAGGCTTGACTGATTGGTGCATGCGGGACGTCGCGTGGCGTATTCGAATCCGCACTCGCGATCTGATCGAAATACTCTTGCCATCGAGGATGAACAGAGTTTCGATCGTCAAGATATGCCTCGTAAAGGCCCTCAATGAAGGATGCATTCCCGCTGAAAAGGTGGGAATGTCCTGTATCAGTCATAATTAACCCGGCCGCAAAGACAAAATATGTCTGAATTCAATGACACTTAAATGCTAACGCACGATGGGATTAATCACAACACAAGGTTACACTCTTACAACAATGCCGTCGTACAAATAATTCATGCCAGTCACGCTCGCGAACTAAAACTACATCATCTGCCCGACACTGTCGCTTTGCGCCGTGCCCGCCAGTAATCCTTCAATGCGATTGCGGGTTGCGCCGTGGTCCTGATCGTTGAACTGCATCCCGATGCCCGGCGTGCGATTGCCCTGCGCACCTTGTGGCGTAATCCACACAACACGCCCCGCTATCGGTATGCGTTCTTAATCATCGATCAGGGTCAGGAGCATGAAAACATCTTCGCCCAGCTTGTAAACTTTCTTGGTGGGAACGAAAACACCACCGTTCTTCACAAACGGCATGAATGCTGCCTCCAGGGATGGCTTGTCCTGGATCGACAACGATAGAATGCCCCGACTGTTGTCCGTCATGCGTGTCTCCTCATGCCTTCGTAGCGTTGAACAGGCCGGTCAGGGCGATCAGCGTATCCTCCAGCACAAGCTGGGGGCTAAGCGGCACCTGCCGCATCCGGCGATAATCGATCAATACGTCGTAGAGTGCGAACGAGGCGCCCAAGTCTAGGCGCTGGGTGACAGCCTGCAAGCTTTGTACGACATCCGGGTTATTTAACCCGCCAAGCGTACCGTTCGACCGTATTTTTACTACGTCGACCAGCCATGACAGCAGCCAGGCCACGATCATTTCGGGCGCGTATTGACGCCAGCGTTCCGCCACGTTAACCGGCGTATCGCGCGCTTCAGCCAGGCACTGGATATCGGAAAATACGGCGCGCCGCGCGCTGAGCAGATCATTGCGGCTCCATGCCAGCGCGGCCAGCGGCGCGCCGCGCGCGAGCGCAAGGGAGGTTTCGGCATCGACGTCGGGCGCCTTCGCTACCAGCCATTCGAGCGCCATGGCGCGCGCCGGACACCTAAACTCGATCCGTTGACAACGGCTCAGCAAGGTTGCGGGCAATGACGCCGCCCGCGCGGTCACCAGCAGGATGACTGAAAATGGCGGCGGTTCTTCAAGCGTCTTCAGCAAACTGTTGGCAGCGTTGCGATTGATCGTGTCGGCATTCGAGATCAATGCGACCTTGTAACGTCCGGAGTCACGGCTCAGGCTGACAAAATGGCTCAGTGCGCGTATCTGATCGATCCTGATCTGCTGACTATCGCCTTCCGGCGCGGTGTGCAGAAAATCTGCATGATTGCCGACGGAAAGCAGGTGACACGCTCGACAACACGAGCAGGCATTCGACCCTACAGGTGCGTCGCACAGCAGAAAACGCGCGAATCTGTGCGCGAAACTCAGTTTGCCAAGACCCGCCGGCCCGCTCAGCAGCAGGGCATGCGGGAGCGTCGCCTCTTGCGCACGGCGCGCATATTGCGCCCACTGCGCCGCATGCCAGGGGTAGGATTCCGGGAGCGCTGCAATCACGTGAATAACGTTTCTATCACGCCGGCGATCCGGCGGCGAACGTCATCCAGGCCGCCATTGGCGTCGATGACATGGAATCGTCGGGGCTCGCGCGTCGCGCGCTCAAGGTACGCCTGCTGCACGCGGACAAAAAAATCCGCATCCTCACGCTCGAAACGGTCCGCGGGCCCCCGCGATCGGATTCGCGACCGCGCCGTCTCGATCCCGGCTTGCAGCAGCAAGGTGTGATCCGGCCTGAAATCGTTTTGCACCCACTGCTCCAGGTCGGCGATGCGTTGGTCGGCAATGCCTCGGCCGGCGCCCTGATAGGCGTAGGTCGCATCGGTAAAACGGTCGCTCACGACCCAGCGGCCCGTCGCCAGCGCGGGCCAGACGACCTCACTCAGATGCTGCGCGCGCGCCGCGAAGATCAGCAACAGTTCGGTGTCCGGACCCATGGCCGGCATTCCGTTAGCGAGCAATAAGCCGCGAAGACGATCACCCAGCTCGGTGCCGCCAGGCTCGCGCGTGGCGACAACGTCGATACCATGCACGCGCAAAAGCTCACACAAGGTACTGATATGCGTAGACTTACCTACCCCCTCGATGCCTTCAACAGTGATGAACCGAGGCGCTTTCACTTCGTGCCTGCCCCATAGCGGCTGGCGTCGCCGCCAACTTGATACTCGATCACCGCTGCGCGGTGTTCGTCGTAGGTCGCGGAGAAATGATGACTGCCGTCGGGTTTGGCAACGAAGAACAGGGCGTCCGTCGTTGCCGGATGCAGCACAGCGGCCAGCGAGGCGCCACTGGGCATGGCGATGGGCGTGGGCGTGAGGCCCTTGTGGATATAGGTGTTATAAGGCGTATCCCCACGCAAATCACTCGAGCGAATGTCGCCGCCATAACTGTCGCTTAGCCCGTAAACGATGGTCGGGTCGGTTTGCAGACGCATATCCATGTCAAGCCTTGCGATAAACACACCCGCGATTATTGGGCGTTCCGCCCGCGTCGCGGTTTCCTTTTCCACGATCGAGGCCAGAATCAGCGCTTCGTAAGGCGTTTTCAGCGGCAGGCCGGGATCGCGCTTGTCCCATAATTCAGCAAGCTGCCGCCGCATGCTCTCATGACTTCTGCGCAGGAATTCGATATCCGTGGTGCCGCGTGGAAAATAATAAGTGTCGGGGAAAAACCAGCCCTCCGGATGCGCGCCCGGCTCCCCCAGCGCTGTCATCACGTCCGCGGGATCATTTACCGTCATTTCGATCCGCGGGTGGCGCGCCAGCGCGTCCATCACCTGCTTGAATGTCCAGCCTTCCACGAGCGTCAGGCTGAATTGGCGCGTCGTGCCGGTTACGAGATGATCCAGCAGCCTCTGGGGCGTGAGGGGGCCTTGCAGGCGATATTCACCCGCCTTGAGGGACTGCGCCTTGCCCTGTAGCCGGGCCATGCCAATCCAGTACGCGTAGCGTGTGAGCAGACCACGTCGCGCCAGTCGTTGCGCAATCTCATTGAAAGAGGCGCCGACCGGAATATCGAAGAAAACCGTTCTGCCCGCCGCCAATGCCGGTCGGTTCAAGAACAGATAGGCATCCGCGACTATGATCGCGCCACCGAACAGTATTACACCCAGTATTGTGGCAACAAGCGCGCCTCGCTTCATGCGATGTCCAGGCAGCGCACGAAGTCGCGCACCAGCGGATGCGCGCAATACAAGCAAGCACCGAACTGACGCACCGGCCAGATGCCGATGAGGCTATTGCAGAAAAACACGGCATCCGCGCGCGCTAGGTCAGGCAGGCTAAGCTCGCCGATCGTGACCGGCGTGTGCGCGCGGGTCGCGTGCTCGATGATGCGTTCGCGCATGATGCCGGCCACACCCGCAAAATCCAGAGCCGGCGTGTGCAATGTTTCCGCGCGCACCGCGAAAACATTGCTCATGGTCCCCTCGACCACCAGCCCTTCGGTGTCGAGCAGTAACCCCTCCTGATATTCGTCCTGCCATTCAGCGCGCGCCAGGACTTGCTCCAGTCGATTCAGGTGTTTTATGCCCGCGAGCAAAGGATTGCGCGCCAGGCGCGTACGGCAGAGCGTTAGCGCGATGCCGTGGTTACGATAATCAGGCGAATGCTCCGGCCAGGGATTGATCATCAGAATACGCGTGGGCGGCGTTTCGACCGACGGCCGATAGCCCCGTCCGCCGTGCCCTCGCGTGATGATAATTTTAAGCACCGCGCGTTCGACACCCGCGCACAGCAGCAAAGCCTCGGCCTCCAGCAGTGACAATGCGGGCGGATCGATCGCGAGCCGGCCGCAGCCGGTGCGGAGTCGCCGCAGATGTCTGTCCAGATGTTCGGGAACCGCATCCCGCACCGCGATGGTCTCGAACACCCCGTCGCCGTACAGCAGGCCGCGATCCTCGACCGGAACTGTGGGCTGGTTCGAGCCATTGACGAGCGCCATCCTGTACTCCTTCACAGTACCGTGCGAGTGCGTCTCAGGCGCGGCGATGCCGCGGCTGCAACGAAAATGACGGGGCGCACCGATCTTCCGCGCCCTGATCGCTGACGCTCAACCTTGCCGTTGCTGTAACAGGCGGATTAAAGCTTGCGGAATACAACCGTGCCGTTCGTGCCCCCGAATCCGAATGAATTGGACATGGTCACGGCAAGCTTGCTGTCGCGCGCCGTGTTGGGAACGTAGTCAAGATCGCAATCCGGATCAGGGGTATCCAGATTGATGGTCGGGGGGACAATCTGATCCCTGATCGCGAGCACCGAGAAAACCGCTTCGACGCCGCCGGCGGCGCCCAGCAGATGTCCGATCATGGATTTCGTGGAGCTTAACGCGAGCTTGTAGGCGTGGTCACCGAACGCTTTCTTTACGCCCTCGGTTTCGGCGCGATCACCGGCCGGCGTCGACGTACCGTGCGCGTTGATGTAATCCACATCTTCCCGGTTGATGCCGGCGTCGCGCAGTGCGTTAGCCATGCACAAGGCGGCACCCGCGCCGCCCGGCGCGGGCGACGTCATGTGATAAGCGTCGCTGCTGACCCCGTAACCAACCAGTTCGCAGTAGATGTTCGCGCCGCGCGCCCTCGCCTGCTCGTACTCTTCCAGCACCATTACCCCCGCCCCGTCGCCCAGGACGAAGCCGTCACGATACAGATCCCAGGGGCGGCTGGCGCGCTCGGGATCATTGTTATGGCTGGCGCACAGCGCCCTGGCGGATGCGAACCCGCCGATGCCGAGTGGGCATGTCGCCATCTCCGCGCCGCCGGCCAGCATCGCGTCGGCGTCGTTATTGGCGATCATGCGGGCCGCGTCGCCGATATTGTGAGTGCCCGTCGTGCAAGCTGACACGATCGAAATATTGGGCCCGCGCATGCCGTACATAATTGACAGATGCCCGGAGGCCATGTTGATGATGCTGCTCGGTACGAAAAACGGCGAGATACGGCGCGGGCCGCCTTTCATGAAGGCCAGGTAGTTTCTTTCGATGCCGGGCAGACCGCCGATACCCGACCCGATTGCCACGCCGATCCGCGTGTCGTTTGCCTCCGTGACCTCGAGCCCGGCATCATTGATGGCCTGCACGCCGGCAGCGATACCATAATGGATGAAGGCATCCATTTTTTTCTGCTCTTTGGGCGCGATATAGTCATCCGCGTTAAAGTCGCAGACTGGCCCTGAGATCTGCACTGAAAACTTGCTGGCGTCGAATACCTCGATCCTCTTAATACCACTGCGGCCGGCAACGATATTTTTCCAGGCTGACTCAGTGGTTGAACCGACCGGGGAGACGATGCCTAGCCCCGTGATGACGACACGTCGTCTGGACATGTCTATTCAGTATCCTGCGGTGCGTGGACGGTGATAGCGATAGGACAAACCACATTGAAACCTTAAGGACTTATTCAGTGTGCGCGTTGATGTAATCGATCGCCTGCTGAACCGTGGTAATTTTCTCGGCTTCTTCGTCCGGTATTTCGCACTCGAACTCCTCCTCCAGCGCCATTACCAGTTCAACCGTATCGAGCGAGTCGGCCCCAAGGTCGTCGACAAAAGAGGCGCTGTCCGTAACATCTTCTTCATTGACACCCAATTGCTCGACGACAATCGCCTTAACGCGCTCCTGGATTTTGTTCATAGTTTACTGATCCTCTCCTGCATGAGTGTATGCACGGCGCTTGGCCGCACTCGCTGATAATTGATTAGCTTGCGCGGACGCATGGTCGGACATGATGCCGTTTCGCCGTTGTGCGGGTCGATATTTGTGGTGCCACTTCAAAGAGACTCTGCGTTTGCTTAAACTCGACCTGTGCCCGTCAGTAACGTCTGCGAGAACTGCAACGCGCGTTATTCTAGTGAAAACGGATCGACC
This sequence comes from Gammaproteobacteria bacterium, assembly GCA_013696315.1. Taxonomy (NCBI): domain Bacteria; kingdom Pseudomonadati; phylum Pseudomonadota; class Gammaproteobacteria; species Gammaproteobacteria bacterium. Next base: position 47,351 of record JACCYU010000092.1, read on the forward strand.
AATCCACTCGTCGGCGCAAATCTCGACCCGTCTTCGCGCCTGCCCGCAAGCCGCACTTCAACGATGAACTCTTCGTAATATCAAAACGTTGTGGCGCAACTGGAACAACGTCATCATGTTTTCGCGCAATGTAAACACCATGCTATCGCTCATGGCATGTACAACCCACCATTCACGTTGAGTGTTTCTCCCGTGATGTACGCGGCTGCCGGCGAGGCCAGAAACAGCACGGCTTGCGCGACATCGTCTACATCGCCGAGCCGGCCGAGCGGAATCTGCTGTTGCAGTGCATTGCGCCGCGCCTCCGGCATCGCGCGCGTCATGTCGGTATCGATAAAACCGGGCGCGACGGTATTAACCGTTATCCCTCGCCCGCCGGTCTCGCGGGCTAGCGACTTGGAAAAGCCAATGATGCCTGCCTTGGCTGCCGCGTAATTGGCTTGTCCCGCGTTACCGGTAATGCCAACCACCGAGGCAATGTTGACGATGCGGCCCGTGCGGGCGCGCATCATGCCACGCAGACAGGCTTTGCACAACCGATAGGCCGCGCTCAGATTCGTGCTCATGACGGCGTCCCAGTCCGCATCTTTCATGCGCATCAGAAGACTGTCGCGAGTAATACCGGCATTGTTAACCAGAATGCCCACCGCACCGAACTGGGTGTTGATGTTCCCAATGACAGTCTCGATGTTTGCCGACTCGCGGACATCCAGTCGCATCCCCGCGCCTCTAATATCCTGTTTCGCAAGATATTGGTTGATGGCGTCTGCGCCTTCAGCCGATGTTGCGGTGCCGATCACGATCGCGCCGTGCGCGCCCAGCGAGCGCGCGATCGCCTGGCCGATGCCGCGGCTGGCGCCGGTTACCAGCGCGATCTGATTAGCTAACGTCATGTGCGTATCAGCATGCACGCGCGGCGCGACTTAGAACCAGCGCCTGTTCCAGGCTTTGCGGGTCATATATGCAGGCACATTGCAGCGACTTATCTATGCGTTTGTTGAGGCCGCTCAGGACTTTGCCCGGCCCGAACTCGAGCACGCCACTGACACCGCGTGTCGCGAATGACCTGATCGTCTCCACCCAGCGTACCGGGCTGTAAAGCTGACGGGCCAGCATGACACGGATAGTGTCGGCGTCATCGTGATGGCGAACGTCCACATTATGCAGTACGGGTATGTCGGGCGAGCGCAGTTGCGCTTTGGCCAGGCGCGGCGCCAGCGCTTGTGCTGCAGGCATCATCAGACTGCAGTGCGCGGGCACGCTGACTGCGAGCCGCAGCACTCTTCTGGCCCCCAATGCCGTGGCGAGCGACATCGCGCGCGAGACTGCCGCGCTGTCGCCGGCAATCACGACCTGGCCGGGCGCGTTGAAATTGACGGGTGCTACGATCAGATCTTCGGCCGCTTGCGCGCATATGTCGGCGACCTCCGCATCATCGAGGCCCAGCACGGCGGCCATGGCGCCGTCACGTTCCTTTACCGCTGCCTGCATGAGGCGCCCGCGCTCTCTGACCAGAATGGCGGCCTCCCGAAAGTCCAGCGCTCCGCCGCAGACCAGCGCGGTATACTCGCCAAAACTGTGGCCGGCCATGATGACTGGCGCCCTGCCACCCGCGGCCCGCCATGCCCGCCATACGGCTACGCCGGCGGCGAGCATTACGGGCTGTGTGTTCTCTGTGCGATTGAGTTCACTTGCAGGGCCATCCGTGACCAGCGACCACAAATCGAACGAAAGACTGTCCGACAATTCCGCGAAAGTCTCGCGCACAATCGGATAAGCCTGCGCCAACGCATTCAACATGCCGATCGACTGGGCGCCCTGCCCCGGGAAAACGCCGCCAAGCAGCGTCGTATCGGCAGCATCGGCTTTTGAATCTTGTGAAACGGTCGGTAGCGAACTCATATTTGACATTGTTTGAGGATAATGCCCGGCATAAGTGTATCGGACGGGTTCGAATTCAAGCCGCGCCACTCAGCGCGAAAAAGCTTGTCTTGGCAGACCAATTGCCGATAATGGCCGATCCTGCGTTTGACACGACCCGTTGGATACAACCCGAGAATTTATGCCGAAAGAAGATCACATTGAAATGGAGGGCACTGTCATCGAAACCCTGCCCAATACGATGTTCCGTGTAGAGCTGGAGAATGGTCATGTCGTTACCGCGCATATTTCCGGGCGCATGCGCAAGCATTATATACGCATTCTGACCGGCGATAAGGTAACGGTGCAACTAACCCCTTATGACCTGAGCAAGGGCCGCATCACGTATCGCGGACGCGGATAGCGCGACCGCTTCGCGTTCTCCACCCGGGGACTCATAGCACCGTTTCCTCGGCAAACTCCAGCACCAGTTCACCTTCGCTCACGCTGACCCGCACTTCTCCGCCACGCATCAGCCGCCCGAACAGGATGTCCTCGGCGAGCGGTTTCTTGATGTGCTCCTGAATGACACGCGCCATGGGCCGCGCGCCCATCTTCGGATCGTAGCCACGTTTCGCGAGCCAGCTACGGGCTGCATCATCCACGATCAAACTGACCTTTTTCTCTTCTAGTTGCGCTTCCAGCTGGATGATGAACTTGTCCACCACGTTCGCGATGGTGCGCTGATCCAGCGACTTGAACTGGATGATCGCGTCAAGGCGATTGCGGAATTCCGGCGTGAAACTGCGGCGCAGCACTTCCATGGCGTCGGACGAGTGATCCTGCGTGGTAAAGCCCACGCTCGGACGGCTGATCGCTTCCGCGCCGGCATTGGTGGTCATCACAACGATAATATTGCGAAAATCCACCTTGCGTCCGTTGGTATCGGTCAAGGTACCGTGATCCATCACCTGCAACAGCAGATTGAATACATCTGGGTGCGCCTTCTCGATCTCGTCGAGCAGCAGCACCGCATGCGGCGACTTCAGCACTGAATCGGTGAGCAACCCGCCTTGATCGAAACCGACATAGCCGGGCGGCGCACCGATCAGGCGCGACACCGTGTGGCGCTCCATGTACTCGGACATGTCGAAACGGATTAATTCGATACCCATGATCATCGCCAACTGCCGCGTGACTTCGGTCTTGCCCACACCAGTAGGTCCAGTGAACAGGAACGAGCCTATTGGTTTCTGCGTGTCTCCCAGCCCTGAGCGCGACATCTTGATGGCCGAGGACAACGACTCGATGGCGTCGTTCTGGCCGAACACAACAACTTTGAGGTTGCGCTCCAGGCTCTTGAGCGTTTCCACATCGGAGGCGGACACGCTTTTGGGCGGAATCCGCGCCATCTTGGCGATGATGTTTTCCACGTCGCGCACGGATACGGTTTTCTTGCGCGCGGACGCCGGCTTGAGGCGCAGGTGCGCGCCGGCCTCGTCGATCACGTCGATGGCCTTGTCGGGCAGATGGCGATCGTTGATATATCGCGACGCCAGATCGGCCGCCGCCTGCAGGGCCTTATCCGTGTAGCGAACTTCATGATGCTCTTCGAAGCGCGTCTTCAGGCCCTTCAGAATCCGATAGGTTTCATCCACCGACGGTTCGCTGATGTCGATTTTCTGGAAACGCCGCGCCAGCGCGCGGTCTTTCTCGAACACGCCCCGGTATTCCTGATACGTAGTCGAACCGATACACTTCAGATCACCCGATGCGAGTACCGGTTTGATGAGATTAGACGCATCCATCACGCCACCGGAAGCGGAACCGGCGCCGATGATGGTGTGAATCTCGTCGATAAACAAAATCGACCCGGGCTGGCGCTTGAGCTGCGCCAGTACCGCCTTGAGGCGCTTTTCGAAATCTCCGCGATACTTCGTGCCCGCCACGAGCGCGCCCAAATCAAGCGCGTAAATTGTGCTTTTCTCGAGAATTTCCGGTACTTCGCGGTCCACAATTCGCTTTGCGAGACCTTCTGCTATGGCGGTTTTGCCGACGCCTGCCTCACCCACGAACAACGGGTTGTTCTTGCGCCGACGACAGAGTATCTGCACGGTGCGTTCGATTTCGAAATCCCGACCGATAAGCGGGTCGATCTTGCCGCGACGCGCCATGTCATTGAGGTTGCTCGCAAAGCTTTCCAGCGGCTTCTTGCCGCCCGCCTCGTCGCCGCCCTCCTGCTCCAGACCCGCCCCGCTCTCTTCATCCTGCTCCTCGGGCACCTTCGAAATCCCATGCGAGATGTAATTGACGACGTCCAGACGCGCGACGTCGTGCTGATTGAGCAGGAACACAGCGTGGGATTCCTGTTCGCCGAAAATCGCCACCAGCACGTTGGCGCCGTTGACCTCTTTCTTGCCGGACGACTGCACGTGAAACACGGCGCGTTGCAACACGCGATTAAAACCTAGGGTCGTCTGTGTATCGCGGGTGTCATTGACCGGCAGGAGCGGCGTGTTTTCCTCGATATATTCCGCCAGCTGTTTACTTAAGCTGACCAAATTGACCCCGCACGCGCGCAGCACGCCGACGGCCGTTGGATTATCCAGTAGCGCCAGCAGCAGGTTCTCGACAGTCATGAATTCATGACGCCGCTCGCGCGCCAGCTTGAACGCCACGTTGAGAGTAAATTCAAGTTCTTTGTTCAGCATGATGCACCCGGGTTTAACATGTCAGATCAGGCCTCCTCCATGGCACACAAAAGTGGATGCTGATTGGCGCGGGCGTAATCGTTGACCTGCGCGACCTTGGTCTCCGCAATGTCGCGCGTGAACACCCCGCACACGCCTTTGCCGCTGGTATGCACGTGCAACATGATTCGCACCGCGGTCTCCGCGTCCAATTTGAAAAAACTTTCCAGCACATGCACGACAAATTCCATGGGGGTGTAATCATCGTTGATCAACACCACTTTGTAGAGCGGCGGTTTTTTGGTCCTGGGTCGCGTTTCCTCGACGGCCAGTTCGCCATTTTCACGCGATTTCCGTTCGTCGTCGTTCATCTGGCATGAGTTCGTTTGCTACCTGAAATTCGCTCAACCACATGAGATAGTATATACGCCCCGTATGGTGTCCGCATGACCGAAACATGGACTCCTCGGCCTTGCGCGATCAGTTTCGACCATGGCCAATGAGAAAGTTTATGGTGGCATGGGCGGTCACCGATGGAAACAAACATACGCCTGGTGGCCTCATGGTCTAGAGCGCCAGTGGACACCTGAGATTGCGACGCGTCGCCCGCTTTTCAACCCATGTGTTCAACCCACAAGATCGAGGCGCAAGTCCGGCCACGGTGCGTTTTCCAATATGTTACATTTTCGCCCATGGACTGGGCGCCTCATGTAACCGTCGCCGCGATTATCGAACGCGATGGCCAATTTCTGCTGGTTGACGAAGTCGTCGACGGCAACCGTGTGTTGAATCAGCCGGCCGGGCACCTCGATGAGGGTGAAACCCTTATCGACGCGGTGATCCGCGAAACCCTGGAGGAGACGGCCTGGCATTTCCGACCCAGCGCGCTGGTGGGCGTTTATCGCTGGCGACAGCCGGGCGGTGGCCACACTTTTCTGCGTGTGGCTTTCAGCGGCGAAGTCACCGCGCACGATCCCGACCGCAAACTGGACGCGGGCATAATAAAGAGCGTGTGGATGACGGCGTCACAGCTCGCAAGTGCTAAGCACCGCCTGCGCAGTCCGATGGTGTTGCGCTGCGTGGACGATTACCGTTCCGGCGCGCGTCACTCATTGTCTATCGTGTCCGACATCGTTTAGCCATGCCCACGCATCGCAAGCCTCAGGTCATTGTCGGCATGTCCGGCGGAGTGGATTCGTCGGTGGCCGCGCTGCTGCTGTTACAGCAGGGTTATGCCGTCGAAGCCCTGTTTATGAAGAACTGGGAAGAGGACGATGCGAGTGGCCACTGTGTCGCCGCGCAAGACCTGGCAGATGCAACCGCGGTCTGCGAGCGGCTCGGTATCCGATTGCACCGGATTAATTTTTCGTTCGAATACTGGGAAAGAGTGTTCAGCCTGTGTCTGGACGAATTCCGTGCCGGTCGTACGCCCAATCCAGACGTGTTGTGCAATCGCGAAATCAAGTTCAAGGCGTTTCTGGAGCACGCGCAGGCGCTGGGCGCCGAAGTAGTTGCAACCGGCCACTACACGGGCATCGAAAAAACGGCTACCGGGCGGCATCTGGTCAAGGCGCGCGATGAGGCGAAAGACCAGACATATTTTCTTTATATGCTGGGGCAGCGGCAGCTCGCTAGCGCGCTGTTTCCGCTCGCCAACCTGCGCAAGCGCGATGTCAGGGCGATCGCCGAGCAGGCCGGACTCGTCACGCACGACAAGAAAGACAGCACCGGTTTGTGCTTTATCGGCGAGCGGCGTTTCGGCGAATTTCTGGCGCGCTTCCTGCCCGCGCAACCTGGCGATGTGGTGGACACTGACGGGCGCACCCTCGGCGCGCACCAAGGGCTGATGTTCTACACGATAGGTCAGCGCCAGGGCTTAGGCATAGGCGGGCGGCGCGGGACGCCCGAATCACCCTGGTACGTGGTGGAGAAACATCCTGAGACCAATCAGCTGATCGTCGCGCAAGGCCATGATCACGAGCGACTTTTCAGCAACACACTAACGGCCAATCAAGTGCACTGGGTCGCTGACGCAGGGCCTGCTCTGCCGCTACGCTGTACGGCTAAAATCCGCTACCGGCAGCAGGATCAGACCTGTGTGCTGACCGGTGCACAAAATCACGTACAGGTGAGTTTCGAACAACCGCAGCGCGCGGTGACACCCGGCCAGTCCGTCGTATTCTACCGCGGTAATCGATGCCTCGGCGGCGGCATCATCGCGCAGCGATCGAACGCCGACTACCCGCGCTCGGCCCCCGCAGAGCGGCGTCGCGGCATAGCTGGCGAATCGCGAATCGGGCCGCTACCGCGGAGCGTTCTGATCACGGTAAGTGACTGAACCACGGTGAAGAATCGCTTAATCGCGTTGGCCGGCCTTTATCAGAGCGTGGATCTCGTCCACCAGATCGCCTGGCACGGAAACGCCGAGCCGCGGCCTTTTGACGCCAGCGTCGGCAGTCTCTTCAAGCTCGACGCCCCGAACTATGCCGATGTTTACGGCGCACCCGAGGGCATCCGCTCCGGGCTGGCAGTGCTGCGCGCGCAACTGACCGAGATTGACAAAAAACCACAACTGGAGCGCACGCGGTACGTGGTGAATCTGCTTTCTTTGGAGAAGAAACTTTCTCGCGATGCGTCGATGACCGCCACACTGAGAGAGGGGCTGGAGCGGGCGCGCGAACAACTGGCGCATTTCGGGCCCACGCACATCAATGTAATCAGCCAGCTTGCGGACACCTATCAGCGATCGATCAGCCGGTTGCGGCCGCGTATTATCGTCAAGGGTGAGCAGTCGTATCTTGCGAATCCCGACAACGCCAGCCGCATTCGCGTGCTGCTGCTGGCCGGCATCCGCGCGGCCGTGCTGTGGCGGCAGGCCGGCGGCAACCGCTGGCGGATTGTGTTCGGGCGCAATGCGCTGCTTCGCGAACTGGAGTCGGCGAGCCCGCGTGCATGATTGTGATCTCCCATGAGTTATCTACTGTGAGCGTGAGCTACCACAGGCGCGCGGATTTGAGGATAATGATGGGATACATCGGCTTGTTATTTCCTTACCGCAACGCGCGGACAACAACGAGAATCATTGGCCATGAGCAACAGCTTCGATACCCAGACCGTTCTGAAGGTCGACGGCAAAGAGTACCGGATAAACAAGATCGCACAACTGCAAAACGTGGCGCGGCTGCCATACTCGCAGAAAATTCTGCTGGAAAATCTTCTGCGCCATGAAGACGGCGTCAGCGTCACCAAAAAACATATCGAGGCGGTGCTCAACTGGGACGCCAAGGCCGAGCCGGATCAGGAAATCGCGTATCGACCCGCGCGCGTGTTAATGCAGGATTTTACCGGCGTGCCGGCGGTGGTCGATCTGGCCGCCATGCGCGATGCGATGCGGGAGCTGGGCGGCGACCCGGCACGCATTAATCCACTGTCGCCAGCCGAGCTGGTGATCGATCATTCCGTGATGGTCGACCATTACGGCAAGGCGGACTCCATGGATCTCAATGCCAAGGTGGAGTTCGGGCGCAATCGGGAGCGTTACGCCTTTCTGCGCTGGGGCAAGCAGGCGTTTTCGAACTTCCAGGTGGTGCCGCCGAACACGGGCATCGTCCATCAGGTGAATCTCGAATACTTGGCGCGAGTGGTGTTTACCTGCGAGCACGACGGTGTGCTGGAGGCGTATCCCGACACGCTGGTCGGCACCGATTCCCACACCACCATGATCAACGGGCTGGGCGTGCTCGGCTGGGGCGTGGGCGGCATCGAAGCGGAAGCCGCCATGCTGGGACAGCCCGTTTCGATGCTGATTCCTCAAGTTGTGGGCTTCAAGTTCACCGGCAAACTCGCCGAGGGCGCAACCGCGACCGATCTGGTGCTGACCGTGACGCAGATGCTGCGCAAGCGCGGCGTGGTGGGTAAATTCGTGGAATTCTTCGGCGACGGGCTCGATCATCTGCCGCTGGCCGACCGCGCCACCATCGGCAATATGGCGCCCGAGTATGGCGCTACCTGCGGCATTTTCCCCATCGACAAGGAGACGCTGGTGTATTTGAAGCTCTCCGGCCGCAATCCGGAGCAGATCACCCTGGTCGAAGCCTACGCCCGCGAACAGGGCATGTTCCGCGAGACGGGCGACACGCAAGCGGACTACAGCGACGTGCTGGAGCTGGATTTGGGCGCCGTGGAGCCGAGCATCGCGGGCCCCAAGCGTCCGCAGGATCGCGTGGCCTTGTCGTCGGCAAAAGAGTCGTTCCGTGCGTCACTGAGCGACTATATCGCGCACGTCGAATCCGATGACGACGATGCGGTCGACGAGGCCTCCGAAGAATCATTTCCCGCCAGCGATTCCCCGGCATATGGCAGTTCCTCCAGGAAGAGTGAGGCGCCGCGCGAAGAGGTGCATTCCGCCGCTGCGGATTCTAAAGGCCGACCCAGCAAGCCGACCCGGGTGAAACTGGAGGATGGCACCGAGTGCGAACTCGACCACGGCGCCATCGCCATCGCCGCCATTACGTCCTGCACCAACACCTCCAATCCCTCGGTCATGATCGCGGCCGGTCTGCTGGCCAAGAAGGCGCGGGCACTTGGCCTCAACCGCAAACCCTGGGTCAAGACCAGCCTCGCACCCGGGTCCAAGGTCGTCACGGAATATCTCACCAAATCGGGCCTGCTCAAGGAACTCGAGTCGATCGGCTTTTATCTGGTCGGCTACGGTTGCACCACATGTATCGGCAACTCCGGTCCGCTGCCCGAAAGCATCGAACAAGCCATCGAGGACGCCGGCATCGTCTGCGCTGCAGTGTTGTCCGGCAACCGCAACTTCGAGGGCCGCATTCACCCGCACGTGCAGATGAATTATCTGGCGTCGCCGCCGCTGGTCGTCGCCTACGCGCTGGCCGGCACCATGGACATCGACCTCTACAAGCAGCCGCTGGGAAAAGGCAAGGACGGCAAGCCCGTGTACATGAAAGACATCTGGCCGAGCGCTAAGGAAATCCAGGAGGCGGTGCTGGCCAACATCGACGACAACATGTTTCACAAATCGTACGGCGAGGTGTTCGCCGGCGATAGCCGCTGGAATGCGCTGGACATCCCCGATACGGAACAGTTCGACTGGGATGACAAGTCCACGTACGTACAGAATCCGCCGTACTTCGAGGGCATGGACAAGGAACCGCAAGACATTGCGGATATCAGCGGCGCGCGCGTGCTGGCGATGCTTGGCGACAGCATTACCACGGATCATATCTCGCCCGCCGGTTCGATCAAGAAAGACAGCCCGGCCGGCAAATACTTACAGGAGCGCGGGGTGAAGCCCGCGGACTTCAACTCCTACGGGTCACGCCGCGGCAATCACGAAATCATGATGCGCGGCACCTTCGCCAACGTGCGCCTGCGCAACAAACTGGCGCCGGACACTGAAGGCGGCTGGACCACGCACTACCCGTCCGATGAGGTGCTCAGCATCTTTGAGGCGGCCGTTCGTTACGAACAGGAGGGCGTACCGCTGGTGGTGCTGGCGGGCAAGGAATATGGCTCGGGCTCGTCGCGCGACTGGGCGGCCAAAGGTCCGTTGCTGCTGGGCGTACGCGCCGTGATCGCCGAGAGCTACGAGCGCATCCACCGTTCCAACCTGGTCGGCATGGGCATTCTGCCGCTGCAGTTCCAGGACAGCGAGACCGCCGGGAGTCTTGGGCTTACCGGCCGCGAAACGTTTGCAATCGAGGGCTTAAGCCACGGCACGGCGAAGACGGTCAAGGTGATCGCCAGCAATGAGGACGGTGGTAACAAGATTGAGTTCGAAGCACGCGTGCGCATCGATACGCCGCAGGAAATCGAATATTACCGGCACGGCGGGATTTTGCATTACGTGTTGCGTCAGCTGGCGGCATAGCGTCATTGCCGCGGCACGCGCACTTACTGAACGAACGATGTTTCTCGAGAGTCGCGCGGCTGCTGTTGATCAGGCGGGCTGTACCGCGGGCATCGATTTAACTGGATTCCAGGCTGGATCCTGCAACTTGGCATCCAGCGCCTCGATAGGCAGCGGCGGGCACAAGAAATAGCCTTGCAGCGCGTCGCAGCCCCAGGCGGCCAGCAACTCCAGGGATTCGCGGTTTTCGATGCCCTCGGCAGTCACCCAGTGGCCCAGATTGTGGGCCAGCACGATGGTGGAGCGGACGATTATCGCGTCGTTATGATCGCGCGCCACGTTGACGATGAATGACCGATCGATCTTGATCTCACTCACCGGCAGTTTGCGCAGGTAAACCAGCGACGAATAACCGGTGCCGAAATCGTCGATCGAGAAACGCACGCCGAACTGCGAGAGCCGCCTTGCAGCCGCCAGCGCCGCGTCGGGATTCGACATGACGGCCGTTTCCGTAATCTCGAGTTTCAATCGCTTCGGCGGCAGGCCGCGTTTGCGCACGCCTTCGGCAATGTGCTGAACCAGGTCTGGCTCCTGCAGATTGATGGCGGAGATATTGGTGGCAATCGGCATGGCGTTGCCCACGCTATGCCATGCCGCCAGTTGGTCGAGCACCACTTCCAGCACCCACCGATTAACGATATTGATCAAACCATGCTCTTCGGCAAGCGCGATAAAGTCTTCGGGGTACAGCAAGCCAAGCCGTGGATGCGGCCATCGCACCAGGGCCTCGACGCCAGTGAGTCTGCCAGCCTTGGCGCCGAATTGCGGCTGGTAATGAACTACCAGAGCATGCTGCTCGATCGCCTGCCGCAGTTCGCCGAGTATGCCCAGCCGCTGACGGCCAGCGCTCTCCAGCGTCTGCTCGTAGACCACAACGTCGGCCCCCCGGCGTTTGGCCTCGTACATCGATAGCTCGGCGTGTTTGATAAGTTCGTCGTGACCCGCGCCGTGCTCCGGATGATAAGCGACGCCAATGCTCACGCCGACGTCGGCCGGATGACCTTCGACGGCCAGCGGCTTTTGCAGCACGGCGGCGACGTGCTGGCCAATTAGACGCGGATGCTCGGGATCGACAATGGGATTGATCAGCACGGCAAACTCGTCACCGCCAAGCCGCGCCACCAGATCCGTGATGCGCAGCGATCGCTGCAGGCGCAATCCCGCCTCCTGCAGCACCGTGTCGCCGTAACGGTGACCCATGGTTTTGTTGATCAGCTTGAATCGATCCAGATCCATAACCAGCACCGCCAGCCGCCGCGGCGACGCGGTGTCAGCGATGGCGCGTTCGAGCTGACCCACGAAGAACTGACGATTGGGCAGATTCGTGAGCGGATCGTGCGTAGCGCGATGCTGCTCCAGTGCCGCGAGCCGCAGCATCTCGCGCATCATGCGCCGGGTGATGCGCGAGATAGCCCACACGAAGCAGCCGGCTCCGAATAACACAGCCGCCGCTGCCACCTCCATCAGCCCGATTTTCTGTTTGGCGACCGCAATGGCGAGCACCATATAACCGAGTATGCCGGTGACAAACGCGACGAGCAGCGCAGGCAACGCCAGCCACACGCGCGAGTGACCGCGCGCGTGCAGAACGATGTCGCGCACGGGGACGAGCGCGGCCGTCAGCATCGCGGCGCCCAGCGCCAGCAGCACGCAAGCCGCGATCGCGACCAAGTCAAACATGGACGATTTTTATTCTCCGGCGCCGATCCCGCCGCGCGTCAACTGTTCGGGATTCAGCAGTCTGCGCAACTCGTCTTCCGACAGGTCGGTCTTTTCGCGCGCGACCTCGATGACCGGCCTACCTTGCGCGTATGCCAGCTTGGCAATTGCAGCACCCCGCTCGTAACCGATAACGCCATTCAGCGCGGTCACCAGAATCGGATTACGATCAATCGCCTGCTGAATGTTTTTGTCATTTACGGTGAAACCGGCGATGGCCTTTTCGCCCAGTGCCCGCGCGGCGCCGCTTAAAATTTCTACACTCTGCAACAGATTATAGGCGACCACCGGCAACATGACGTTGAGCTGGAAGTTGCCGGCCTGTCCGGCGATCGTCAGGGTCGTGTCGTTCCCAATCACTTGCGCGCACACCATCGCAACCGCCTCGGGAATCACCGGATTGACCTTGCCGGGCATGATGCTGCTGCCGGGCTGCAGCGGCGGCAGGGCGATCTCGCCCAGACCCGCCAGTGGCCCGGAATTCATCCAGCGCAGATCGTTGGCGATCTTCATTAAACTCACGGCCAGCGTTTTGAGCTGACCGCTGACCTCCACTGCCGTGTCCTGGCTGCTTAAGCCCTCGAACAGATTTGGTTTTGGCTCGAACGCCACGCCGGTCTCGCGGGTCAGCTCGGCGGCGACGCGATTGCCGAGCTCGGGATGCGCGTTGATGCCGGTACCGACCGCCGTGCCGCCTTGCGCAAGCTGACGCAGCCGCGGCAGAGTCGATTCCAGCCGCGCCACGCCGAGTCTTACCTGCGCCGCCCACCCGCTCAATTCCTGATCCAGACGAACGGGCATGGCATCCATGAGATGCGTGCGCCCGGTTTTCACCACGCCTTTGACCTCATTGCCTTTACGATCAATTGCCTCAGCAAGCGTGGCAAGTGCCGGCAGCAGGCGCTCGTGCAGCATCAGGCAGGCGCTCAGGTGAATCGCGGTGGGGATCACGTCGTTCGAACTCTGGCTCATGTTGACGTGATCGTTCGGGTGCACGGTTGCGCCCAACCGTTGCGTCGCCAGTCGCGCGATCACCTCGTTGGCGTTCATGTTGGTGCTGGTGCCCGACCCGGTCTGAAATACATCGACCGGGAACTGCCGGTCGAATTCGCCCGCGGCCACGGACCGCGCCGCTGCCGAGATCGCTTCCGCCATTTTGTCGTTCATCAGGCCCAGCTCGCAGTTCGCGTGCGCGCAGGCGGCCTTGATC
>JACCYU010000093.1 GCA_013696315.1 Gammaproteobacteria bacterium
GATACGCCGTATCGCGGTCAATCGTGATAAATCGTGTCATCGCTTCCCCTCGCTACTGTGGCTCCGCTATCTTCGTACAAATCCACGTCGGATAAACCTGCGAAAGTCCGACAGGCTGCTAGGCAAAAAGAACTGCGAGTTGTCCGAAGAGGACATCGCCCGCATCTGCGAGACGTTTATTGATTTCAAGGAATCTGAGCAGTCCAAGATCTTCCCCAACGCCGCTTTCGGCTATTGGAAAGTCACCATCGAGCGGCCGCTGCGCCTGCGCGGCGTCGATCCGAACCGGGCTCGCGCGCCGAAAGAGATCAAGGCGCTCAAGGCCGAGGGCAAGATTGACGAGTCCGCGCCGCCGGTCATCAAGAAGATACACAAGCCCGGCAAAGCCAGGCCCGACCCGCTGCGCGGCCTTTTCGAGGCCACCATCGACGGCAAGCCATGCGTGGTCGAATACGAACCTGATTCAGAACTGCGCGATACCGAGCAGGTGCCGCTGCTGGAACCTGGCGGCATCGAGGCTTTCATAAAACGCGAAGTACTGCCGCACGCACCCGACGCCTGGTACGAAGAAGCCGGCATCAGAATTGGCTACGAAATCAGCTTCAACCGCTACTTCTACAAACCACAGCCCCTACGTACGCTCGAAGAAATCCGCGCCGACATTCTGGCGCTGGAGCAGGAGACCGAGGGATTGCTTACCGAGATCATCGGGGAGGCAGGACGATAAACATAAGCAAGGCTGGCGATAGCATGGTGCAATGCGGCTCGTATACTAAAGGCTGGCTTTACTAGCGCAGCCGAAAAGAGCTATGTTAAACGCAGGCTTTCACACAGCGCCTCTGTCCCTTCATGATTACGGCAGCATTTACAGTATGACGCCCGAAAACGCATCTTCGCCCCAGGCTCGGGCGGGAACTTATCAGCGCCAGCTATCCGGGTACCGTGCGTTCATCCCTACGCCGCTGCCGCCGCACCCGGCCGTGCGTCTGGCGGGCGAGTTGCAAGTGCTCCTATCCCGCGCCGATCGCGCTCTCGGCCGACTGGATGGTTCAGTGCAGACACTACCGAACCCGGACCTGTTCGTCTTCATGTACGTACGCAAGGAAGCCGTGCTTTCCAGCCAGATCGAGGGCACTCAAAGCTCGTTACAGGACTTGCTGGCCGCCGAGGCCGAGGTTCTCGCGCCCGCGTCGCGTCCGCGTGACGTGGACGAAGTCGTCAACTATGTAAACGCCATGAATCATGGCCTGTCGCGGCTTGCGGAACTGCCGGTCTCGGTAAGGCTGATTCGTGAGATTCACGAACGATTGCTCCACGGCGTCAGAGGCAGCCGCCTGACGCCGGGCGAACTGCGGCGTAGCCAGAACTGGGTCGGCCCGGGCGGTTGCACGCTTGCCGAAGCCAGCTTCGTGCCACCGCCGCCCGAGTCGGTGCCGGAAGCCTTAAGTGATCTGGAGCGTTTCCTGCACCGGCAGGATGAGCTTCCGCTGCTGATCAAGATCGGGCTCGCTCATGCGCAGTTCGAAACCATCCATCCGTTCTTGGACGGCAATGGTCGTATTGGCCGCCTGCTCATCGCCTTTCTGCTGTGCGAACGCGAAGTGCTGCATAAGCCGGTGCTGTATCTTTCGCACTACTTCAAGCGCCACCGTCAGGCTTATTACGAACGCCTGCAGGCCGTGCGCGACGCCGGCGACTGGGAGGGCTGGCTTGGGTTCTTTCTGCGCGGCGTGGCCGAAGTCAGCGCCCAGGCCACCGACACCGCCCGGCGCATTCTGGCGCTGCGAGAAGAGCATCGCGGACGCATCACCGAGGAGCTGGGGCGTGCCGCCGGCAATGGCCACAGGGTGCTGGAAATGCTTTACAAGCATCCCATCGTCTCCGTCGCCGAGGTGCAGGCGCTGATCCACACGACTTATCCCGCCGCCAACCAGCTCGTTGCGCGCATGGCGGAACTCGGCGTGCTCAGCGAATTCACGGGCAACGCGCGCCATCGCCGCTTCCGCTACGAACCTTATGTGCGCTTGTTCAGCGAGGACGACGAGGAGACTGGCGCATGATCCGCGACCTCAAGCCCTATCCCGCGTACAAGGACTCCGGCGGGACCTGGCTGGGGGAAGTGCCGGAGCATTGGGAGATTAAGCCTCTCAAGCGTTGGGTCAAAATGAATGCCGCAGCCCTTCCGGAAACCACTGCACCCGACTACGAGTTCGCATACATCGACATCGGTGCAGTGAATACAGGCGAGTTGATCCAGCAACCGCAGATGCTGCGCTTCGCAACGGCTCCTTCACGAGCACGGCGCGTGGTTCGATCAGGTGACACCATAGTCGCCACCGTGCGAACATACCTCAAGGCAGTCTATTTCGTAGGAGAAGAGCCTGGTAACTTAATTTGCTCCCCCGGCTTCGCTGTCCTGACGCCACGTACCGGAACCATTTCCAAGTACGTAAGCTATGTGGCTCAAAGCAACGCCTTCACTGATCGCGTTACAGCTCATTCGTTTGGGATTGCCTATCCCGCAATCGCCGAGAGCCGCCTCGCTTCTTTTCACGTTGCCGTTCCACCAAGCGGAGAACAAGCAGCCATCGTGCGCTTCCTCGACCACGCCGACCGGCGGATCGGGCGGTACAATTCGCGCGAAGCAGAAACTGATCAAACTACTGGAGGAGCAGAAGAAGGCCATCATTCATCGCGCCGTCACCCGCGGTCTCGATCCCCTTGTCCCGCTCAAGCCCTCCGGCGTGGAGTGGCTGGGCGACGTGCCGGCGCATTGGGAGGTGAAGCCTTGTCGTTATCTCTTCCGTGAAGTTGATCGGCGATCCGCTGATGGTTCAGAAGAGCATCTATCAATGAGTCAGCGCCTGGGACTAGTGCCTAGCCACCTTGTGAAAAACAGAACACTGGTGTCGGAGAGCTATGCTGGGGGTAAGCTGTGTGAGGTTGGTGACCTCGTTCTGAATCGACTCAAAGCTCACCTTGGCGTGTTTGCGCTTTCGCAATATGCAGGCGTAACTAGCCCGGACTACACCGTCCTGCGGCATATTGAACAAGGGAGTGCTGAATACTACGAACAGGTGCTTCGATCGCCGGCTTGTCGCATCGAGCTTCGAATAAGGGCCAAGGGAATCGTCGAGGGCTTCTGGCGCCTTTACACCGACGACTTGTACGACATCCGTTTACCGGTCCCGCCTCGTGAAGAGCGAGATGTAATCATCGACTACATTCGAATTGCAACGGCCGAAATTCAAACCGGTGCGTCGCTTGCAGGAAGCGAAATCTCCCTCCTCCGCGAGTACCGCGCCCGCCTGATCGCCGACGTGGTCACCGGCAAGCTCGACGTGCGCGAGGCGGCGGCGAGCCTGCCCGATGAACCCAGTGACATGGACTCGCTCGACGGAGTTGATGCCTTGGTCGAGGGCGAGGAACCTGAGGATATTAATCTCGACGCCGCACCTGACGAGGCCGAGGTGTGAGTCCGCCACCTGCTCAACCCAAGATCTATCACATTACCCATGTGGACAATTTGCCGTCCATCCTGGCCGACGGTGGTCTGTGGTCGGATGCAGAATTAATCGCACGGGGCGGGCCGGCAGCCTCCATCGGCATGGGCGGCATTAAGCAGCGTCGGCTCGGTCTGCCGGTGGAATGCCATCCCGGCGACCGCGTGGGCGATTACGTGCCTTTCTACTTCTGCCCACGCTCGATCATGCTGTTCCTGATCCACTGCGCCAATCACCCCGAGTTGGCTAATCGCGACGGGCAGGGGCCGATACTGCACTTGGAGGCAGATCTGCATGAGACGATCGACTGGGCAGAATCAGAAGCCCGGCGTTGGGCGTTCAGCCTCTCAAACGCGGGAGCGGTCTACACGGAGTTTCGTCATGAGCGGGACCAGCTCGACGAGGTCAATTGGCCGGCCGTGATGGCGACCGATTTTCGTGACCAGCAGATCAAGGAAGCAAAGCAGGCAGAACTCCTAGTGCACGGATTCTTTCCATGGACCTTGGTTCGGCGTATTGGGGTACATTCCGGTGCGGTTCAGCAGCGCGTGTCGCGGGTATTGATGCAGACAGCGCATCGGCCCATCATCGAGGTGCAGCGGCGATGGTATTATTAAGTTGTAAGAGAGAGCCATGATTAGATTCGAGCAAGGCGACATTCTGCGCGCCGAAGCCGAGGCGCTGATTAACACCGTCAACTGCGTCGGGATTATGGGACGCGGGATAGCGCTGCAGTTCAGAAATACCTTTCCAGCTAATTTCAAAGCCTACGCGGCGGCCTGCAAGCGCGGGGAGGTTCAGCCGGGCCGGATGTTCGTGTTCGATACCGGTGATCTGACGTGGCCGCGCTATATCATCAACTTTCCAACCAAGCGCCATTGGCGCGGCAAAAGCCGGATCGAGGACATTCGCGCAGGGCTGGACGCGCTGGTGACCGAAATCCGTGAGCGCCGAATCCGTTCCGTCGCTATTCCTCCGTTGGGTAGTGGGCTGGGTGGTTTGGATTGGTCAGAGGTTAGACCGCTGATCGAGCACGCCATGGAAGGTCTCCCAGAGGTAGAAGTACGGGTCTTCGAACCCGGAGGTGGTCCCGCGGATACGAAAGCAAATCGATCCCGGGAAGTGCCCAGAATGACACCAGGGCGCGCGGCCTTAGTGGGGCTGATGCGGCGCTATCTCGATGGTTTGATGGACCCGTTCATCACCCTGCTCGAGGTACACAAGTTGATGTACTTCCTGCAGGAAGCGGGGGAGCCATTACGACTGCGCTACGTAAAAGGGCCATATGGTCCCTATGCGGAGAACCTGAGACATGTTTTGCGCGAGGCCGAAGGTCACCTCATTACCGGCTATGCCGATGGCGGCGATCAGCCGGACAATCAGCTTTTTCTGGTGCCGGGCGCGGTATCGGACGCAGGCGTCTTTCTTGAGGCCCACGATGGTACGCACAGTCGCTTCGATCGAGTTGCTGAGCTCGTGCAAGGCTTTGAGACATCATTCGGCTTGGAGTTATTGACTACGGTTCATTGGGTAGTTTCCAAGGAACACGCCGACTCACGTGAAGAAGTCGTGGCCGCGACGTATGCATGGGGCGATCGTAAGCGCCAGTTTTCTCCTACCCAGATCGGCATTGCGCTTGATCGGCTGATAGATAACGGCTGGCGAGAAAAGCATTAAAAGAACTAATAGGATGACCAGCGACACCAGCGAGAAAGGCATCGAAAGCCTGATCGTCGCGGCGATGACGGGTCGCGCGGCGGGAACGCCGATGAAGAACGACGCCGTACGCGAAGCTTCGTCGCACGGCGGCTCCGGTTGGTTGCTGGGCGATGCCGCCGATTACAACCGCGAGCACGCGGTCGATCTGGTGCAGTTGACGGCTTTTCTAATCACTACGCAAGAAAACGCAGCGGCGTCGCTCGATCTTGCAAACGACAGCCCAACGCGCCGGCAGTTTCTCGCGCGTCTGCAAGTGGAGATCAGCAAGCGGGGCGTGATTAATGTGATCCGCCGAGGTATCCATCACCGCCCGGTCTCACTGGATCTCTTCTACGGCACGCCTTCGCTCGGCAACCCGGCCGCCATCGAGCGCTTCGCCGCCAACCGCTTCAGCGTCACACGGCAACTCCGTTACAGCCGGGATGAAACAAGCCTCGCGCTGGACCTCTGCCTGTTTATCAACGGTTTGCCCGTCGCCACGTTTGAACTCAAGAACAGCCTGACCAAGCAAACGGTCGAGGACGCGATCCAGCAATACCGGCGCGATCGCGACCCGCGCGAGCTGCTGTTCGAGTTCGGGCGCTGCATGGTCCATTTCGCGGTCGATGACCACGAGGTACGGATGTGCACGCATCTGAAAGGGAAGGCGTCGTGGTTCCTGCCATTCAATCAGGGCTGGAACGATGGCGCGGGAAATCCGCCGGACCCGCAAGGCTTGAAGACCGATTACCTGTGGAAGCGTATCCTCACGCCGCGCGGGCTGACGGACGTCATCGAGACTACGCGCAGATCGTCGAGTTCAAGGACGCGAAGACGGGCAAGAAGAAGCGCGTCCAGGTATTTCCGCGCTACCACCAGCTCGACGTGGTGCGCAAGCTGCTCGCCGATGTCAGCGAGCACGGTGCCGGCAAGCGCTATCTCATCCAGCACTCGGCGGGCAGCGGCAAATCGAACTCCATCGCGTGGATCGCACACCCAGCTCATCGGCCTGAACTACGACGGCCGGTGCGTGTTCGACTCGATCATCGTCGTGACGGACCGGCGTATTCTGGATAAGCAGATTCGAGACACCATCAAGCAGTTCACGCATGTTGGCGCTACGGTCGGGCACGCCGAGCATTCCGGTGATCTGAGAAAATTCATCCAGAGCGGCAAGAAGATCATCATCTCCACGGTGCAGAAGTTCCCGTTCATCCTGAACGAGATCGGCGACGAGCACCGCGGACGCGCGTTCGCGATCGTCATCGACGAGGCGCACTCCAGCCAGAGCGGGCGCACCTCGGCGGCCATGAGCACGGCATTATCGCAATCCGGCGCGGAAGCCGAGGATGAGACTGACGAGGACAGGATCAATCGAATCATGGAGGCCCGCAAGTTGCTGCCGAACGCGAGTTACTTTGCGTTCACCGAGACACCTAAGAACAAGACGCTGGAGATATTTGGAGACCCCCGCCCTGGCCCTCCCCCGCGAGCGGAGGAGGGAATCAAGCATCGGCCGTTTCACAGCTACACCATGAAACAAGCGATCGAGGAGGGTTTTATCCTCGACGTTCTGAAGAGCTATACGCCGGTAAACAGCTATTACCGGCTCGTGAAGACGGTGGAGGATGATCCGGAGTTCGACACCAAGCGCGTGAAGAAGAAACTACGACGCTACGTCGAAAGCCACGACCACGCCGTCCGCTTGAAGGCCGAGATCATGGTCGATCACTTCCACGAGCAGGTGGTCGCGCTCCAGAAGATCGGCGGCCAGGCGCGGGCGATGGTGGTGACCGGCGGGATCGAGCGAGCCATCCAGTATTTCAACGCGATCCGCGATTACCTGCGGGAGCGCAAGAGCGCCCATCAGGCCATCGTAGCCTTCTCCGGCGAGCATGAGTACGGCGGCGCGAAGGTAACCGAGTCCTCTTTGAACGGATTCGCCAGCAGCATGATCGCGGACAAGATCAAGGAAGATCCGTACCGTTTTCTCATCTGCGCGGACAAGTTTCAGACCGGTTACGACGAACCGCTGCTGCACACGATGTAGTGGACAAGCCGCTTGCCGGCGTCAAGGCGGTGCAGACGCTCTCGCGGCTCAATCGCGCGCATCCGCAGAAGCACGACGTGTTCGTACTGGATTTCATGAACGACGCCAGGACGATTGAGGGATCATTCGGGCCGTATTACCGCACGACCCTCCTCAGCGAAGAGACCGACTCCAACAAATTGCACGACCTGAAGGCCGACCTGGATGCGCATCAGGTTTATGTGCCAGAGCAGGTCGAAGCCTTGGTGGCCTTGTACCTCGACGGCGCCGGCCGGGACAAGCTCGATCCGATCCTCGACGCCTGCGTGGCGACATATAAAGATGTCCTGGATGAAGATGGGCAAGGTGGACTTCAAGGGCAAGGCCAAGACCTTCACGCGTACCTACAGCTTTCTCGCGGCGATACTCCCCTACACCAACGCAGCGGGAGAAGCTGTCGATATACCTGACGTTCCTGATCCCGAAGCTGCCCGCGCCAAAGGAGGAAGATTTGTCGAAGGGGATTCTGGAAGCCATCGACATGGACAAAGCCGCTTCACGCATTCAGCTGCCGGACGCCGATGCCGAGATCGGCCCGTTGCCGGTGGAGGGCGGCGGCCGCAAACCAGAGGCCGAGCTGGATCGGCTGACGAACATTCTGAAGACCTTTAACGATCACTTCGGCAACATCGAGTGGAGCGACGAGGATCGGGTGCAAAGGTTGATCGCGGAGGAAATTCCAGCCAAGGTGTCGGCCGACACTGCGTATCAAAACGCAAGAAAGAAACTCCGACAAGGAAAACGCCCGCATCGAGCACGACAAGGCGCTCGCGCGCGTGATGACCGCGGTGCTCAAAGACGACACTGAGTTGTTCAAGCAGTTTATGGACAATCAGGCGTTCCGCCGCTGGCCGGCCGACTCCGTATTCGCCATGACCTACGACTAGCCGCCTGGCGGCTTCTTGGACTGCAGGTGCTAGCCGACGGCGGGGAATCCGTCACACCAAACTGCATGCGGAAAGTCGTCGCCTGGATTCGCGCGCCATCTTGAATTTTCCCGTCCCGCCACCATCTTGTCTATCATACTGAGCGGAGCTTGAATTTAATCCAGGCAGCCACATATCAGCGGTATGTAAACAGATCATTGCATCGTGGAGGTGCATCATGTTAGCGACAATTCATCGTGATCCCTGGAATCTGGTCAATCAGTGGCGGCGCGACATCGACCGCGTGTTTGGTGGTCTGGACGACCGTGTGTCGCCGGCGGGCGAAGTGACGGCAGCGGCTTGGGCGCCAGCGGTCGATATCAAGGAAGAGGATGGGGCTTATGTTCTGCACGCGGACGTGCCGGGCGTGGATCCCAAGGACATCGAGCTCGACATGGAGAACGGTGTGCTCACTCTGCGCGGTGAGCGCAAGGCGGAGACCACCGAAGACAAGGACAACTATCGTCGCGTTGAGCGCGTGACCGGCCGGTTTTACCGCCGTTTCCTGTTGCCGGATACCGCCGATGCGGAGAACATTTCGGCCAAATCCCTAAACGGCGTGCTGGAAGTCCGCATCCCCAAGCAGGCGAAGGTATTGCCGCGCCGAATTACGGTGAGCAACTGAGCGGTCGCCGGCAGACGATGCCGGCCCCGATCAAACTCAAGTCTTGAAGTTCAGGCGCCGCGTTTACCGCGGCGCTCTTTTTGAAAGCCCTCACGCGGGTGCCGGGCGGATGGAATACAAAGATTATTACAAGATCCTCGGTGTGGATCGCAAAGCGACCACGGCGGATATAAAGAAGAACTATCGGCGGCTGGCGCGCAAATATCATCCGGACGTCAGCAAGGAGCCGAACGCGGAGGCGCGTTTCAAGGAGCTGGGCGAGGCCTACGAAGTGCTGCGCGATTCCGAAAAGCGCCGGGCTTACGATCAACTCGGCGCCAACTGGCGCGCCGGACAGGATTTCCGCCCGCCGCCGGGCTGGCAGGACCCCGCGCGCGGGTATGCCCAGGGCGGCTTCCGATCCGGGCCGGGTGCGGGGAGCGGCGGCTTCAGCGACTTTTTCGAATCGCTGTTCGGCGGCGGCGGGTTTGCGCAAGCTCCCAGATCGCGCGGTTTCGAGGCCCGAGGATTCGAGGCCGTTGGCGCGGACCAGCAGGCGAGCCTCGAAATCACACTCGAAGAGGCCTATCAGGGCGCCCCCAAGAGTCTGCGTTTCGAAAACGGCAAGTCGCTAGACGTGCGGCTGCCCGCCGGCGCCACACCAGGTCAGCGCGTCCGGCTGGCCGGTCAGGGCAGTCCTGGCATGGGCGGCGGCCCGCCAGGCGACTTGTATCTGGAAGTGCAAATCGCCCCGCACGACTATTTCCGGCTGGACGGCAGGGATGTTTTGCTGGATTTGCCAGTCACGCCATGGGAAGCGGCGCTGGGCGCGACGATTACCGCGCCGACCTTGGGCGGCAAGGTGGAAGTCAAGGTGCCGGCCGGTTCGGGTTCCGGGCGCAAACTCCGTCTGAAAGGGCGCGGTCTGCCAGGAAGCACGCCGGGCGATCAGCTGGTGATTGTCCAGATTCACACCCCGCCGGCCAATACCGAAACGGCGCGCGACCTCTACCGGCGGATGGCGGAGGAACTACCGTTCGATCCGCGCTCTCACCTACGCTGACCGCTCGCTCTGGCAGCGAGTGGACAACGCCAATATCAGCCGCCCGTAACCGGCGGGAAAAAAGCGACTTCGTCACCGTCGCTTACCGGATGTTCGAATCCGGCGTATTCCATGTTTACCGCGGCGAGTACGTCGGGCGTAACGGCCGGGCGATTGTTAACCCGTGTCCAGCAATCACGCACGGTCGCGACCGATGCGGCATCGACGCTGTCCTGGTCACGGCCCAGGGCTTCGCGCAGGCTCGCGAAATATCGTATCGTGATCATCTTAACCTTATGCGTCCTGTTCTGTTAGGCTCCGCGCGTAATGTTAACACTGGTCAAACACAATAGCCGGGGGGCGGAAATGACGAGGGGAAAGATGGGCATGAGTGAACTGACGCATTTTAACCGTCGCGGCGAAGCCCGCATGGTGGATGTGGGCGCCAAGGACGCCACGCACCGCATCGCTGTGGCCGAAGGCAGCATCAGTATGCGGCCGGAAACCCTGGAGCTGATCCAGGCCGGCGGCCACAAGAAAGGCGACGTGCTTGCCATTGCCAGAGTTGCGGGCATCATGGGCGCCAAGCGCACCGCGGAGCTGGTGCCGTTGTGCCACCCGTTGAGCCTGACCGCGGTGGAAGTCGATCTCAAGCCGTTGCACTGCCACGCGTTGGTGCATTGCCGGGCGCGGGTGGAGACGCGCGGTCGCACGGGTGTCGAAATGGAAGCGCTGACGGCGGTGCAGGTGGCATTGTTGACCGTTTACGACATGTGCAAGTCGGTTGACCGTGAAATGACAATTCAGAATATCCGGCTGTTACGGAAATCGGGTGGCAGGTCCGGCGACTGGTCGCGCGAGTAGCGCGGCAGGCATAAACGGGAGAGATGTAGATGAAGTGGCTCAAACGTA
Organism: Gammaproteobacteria bacterium; assembly: GCA_013696315.1. NCBI lineage: Bacteria > Pseudomonadati > Pseudomonadota > Gammaproteobacteria > Gammaproteobacteria bacterium. The sequence continues at coordinate 10,775 of JACCYU010000093.1, forward strand.
TCCTGATCGGCGTCGCGCTGCTGGTGCTGGTGTTCGTGATCGGCGCGGTGGTGCTGGTCGCGACGGTCGATCCCAACGACTACAAGCAGCGCATCGAGAACGCCGCGAAGCAGGCGACCGGTCGCGAGCTGACCTTGCAGGGGGATATCGAACTGTCGTTCTTCCCGTGGCTCGGTCTCCAACTGGGTGCGGCGAGAGTCGGCAATGCGGCGGGTTTCGGCGACGAGCCGTTCGCGCAGGTGGAAAACGTGGACGTGCGCGTGGCGTTGCTGCCGCTGTTGCGGGGCGAGGTGCGCGCGGACACGGTGCGGCTCGAAGGGCTGGAAGCCAATCTGGAGCGTAACGCCAAAGGTGTGGGTAACTGGGAAGACCTGGTCGAACCCGGCGAAGAAAAGGCGCCTACGCAGGAACCCGGTCAGCCTGGCGGCGATATATTGCTGGAGCTGGGCGGCGTGGAGCTGAGAGATGCCGCCGTGCGCTGGCGGGACGCGCAGGCCGGCACCGACGTACGCATCGAGCCGATTAATCTCACCACCGGCGCGCTCATCTTCGGCGAGCCGTTTGACATTGACCTAAAGCTGCGGCTCACCAATGCCAAACCGGCAGTGGTCGCGAATGTGGGTTTAACGGGCGAGGCGACGATCAATCCCGACACTCAGCGTTATGCGCTCGCGGATTTGCAGCTGAGCGTGGACGCCACTGGCGAAGGGCTGCCCGAAGACGGCGTGGAAGCGACACTGGAAACCACGCTCGATGCCGATCTCGAAGCCGGCACGGCCCAGGTGCAACCGCTGACCCTGGAGGCCGCCGGTCTGCGCGTGGCGGGCCAGATCAATGCCAGCGGACTGAATGCCAAGCCGCGATTTCAGGGCGAACTCAGCGGCGACGTGTTGAGCGCGCAACAGTTGTTTACGGCGCTGGGGCAGAAACTCTCGCCGACGCCGGATCCCGGGGCGCTCGAAAACGCGAAGCTCAAACTTGCGTTCAGCGGCGATCTCGGCGCCGGCACAGCCCAGGTGCAACCGTTGACTGTGCAAGCGGCCGGTCTGCGCCTGACGGGCCAGATCAATGCTAGCGGCCTCAACACAAAGCCGCAATTTGAGGGTGAATTGGCAAGCGATCCTTTCAGTCCGCGCCAGTTGATGACGGCGCTGGGGCAGAAATTGCCGCCGACGCAGGACCCCAGGGCACTGGAGAACGCCAAGTTGAAACTGGCGTTCAGCGGCACCGACTACAGCGCGAAGATATCGACGTTAGACGTGCAGCTGGACGACACGCATCTGACGGGACAGGGCGCGGTGGAGTCGTTCGCCGATCCTAAGATCCATTTCACCGCCGCTCTGGACGCAATCGATCTGGATCGATACATGGCGCCCGCCAGCGATGAGGAACCGGCGCCGAAAGGCAAGCCCGGACCGCCGAGCCAAAGCGATGAACTCGAACTGCCGGTCGAGGCGCTGCGCGACCTGCACGTGGATGGGCGTCTGACCGCCGGCAAGCTCAAGGTGTCGAATCTCAATTTCACGGATTTGCAGGCGACCATCACGGCGCGCGAAGGACTGATCAAGATCACGCCCCTGAGCATGAATCTATATCAGGGCGGCCTCACGGGCAGCGCCACCCTGGACGTGCGCGAGGAGATCCCCACGTTTGCGTTCGACAGCGTACTCGACGGCCTGCAGGCGGGCGGGCTGGTCATGGCGCTGGCGGGCGACGAATATCTGTCCGGCACCACGCGCTTTACGATGAACGTGGCGACGCGCGGTCGGCGGATCTCGATCCTGAAGCAGGCGTTGAACGGCAATCTGGCCTTTAACTTTAAGGAGGGCAGCATTTCGAATTCGGAAATCGCCGGGCGCATCGCCAAGGTAATCGCTTTCTTCAAGGGTCAGCCGGGTGCCGCGACAGCCACGGAAACGCGCTTTTCCAGCCTTACCGGCAGCGCCAATATCGTGCGCGGCGTGCTGTCCAACAACAATTTGTCGCTGGTGTCGCCGCAGATACTCGCCAAGGGTCAGGGCAAGGTGGACATGCCGGCGTCTCTCGTCGACTACACCCTGAATATCGCGCTGAACGACAACGGCAAGCCGCGCGACAACCGCTTTGTGCCGATCGAGGTGGGCGGCCCGTTCTCGGATTTGAATTACTCGCTGGCGCTGACCGACGCGATCAAGGAACAGGCTCAGCAGGCCGTCAAGCGGGAGTTGCAGGAACAGCAGCAAAAACTCAAAGAGGAGCTTGGCGGCAAGCAGCAGGATCTTGAGAAAAATCTTCAGGAAAAGCTACAGCAGGAGCTAAAGGACCGGTTCAACTTCTAGTCGGGCAATCTCTTGCGGGGGCGGGCGCCTGACCTCGATCGCAGATGGTCTGTTTACCTGGCGCGCTGGCAGTGCTCGGAGTTGTGTCGTCGCTGCACGCGAGCGAGGTGAAACAACTCGATGTTGAACACCACGATGGCATCTATAAAATCACCATGACCTTTAGTGTCGCGGCGCCGCTCTCGCCGGTGCGCGCGATGCTGACCGATTACGCGCACCTGTCCGCGCTCAATTCCGCCATTGTCGAGAGTGAAGTGCTGCCTCCGACGGACCAAAACGCGACCCGCGTGCGCACGCGTACCAAAGATTGCATCCTGTTTCTTTGCGCCGACATCACCCGCGTAGAGGATGTAACGAGCGATGGCGCGGGCGGGTTTCGGGCGACCATCGTGCCGGGTTTGAGCGACATGAAATCCGGTCTCGCACGCTGGCGATTCCAGTCGAAGAAACAAGTCACGCGTATCAGGTTCGAGGCGCGCATGGAGCCGGATTTCTGGATACCGCCCCTGATCGGCCCCTTACTCATCAAGCATCGGTTGCGCACGCATCTGGAGGAAACGGCGGATAACCTCGAACGGCTGGCGGCCCCGGGCCATTGATCGACGCGCGCTTCAGCGAGCGGGTGCTTGCCTGGTACGATCACACGGGCGCAAGTCCCTGCCGTGGCAGCATCCGGCCACACCTTACCGGGTGTGGGTGTCGGAGATCATGCTGCAGCAGACCCAGGTCGCGACGGTAGTACCGTATTTCCAGCGTTTCATGGCGCGCTTCCCGGACGTGGAGACCCTGGATCAAGCGACCCTCGACGAGGTTCTGCGCCACTGGTCGGGCCTGGGTTACTACGCGCGCGCCAGAAATCTGCATCGCGCCGCGGGGCTGATATGCGATCGTCACACGGGCGAGTTCCCGAACGAATTCGATGCGGTCGCCAGCCTGCCCGGCATCGGGCGCTCCACCGCGGCCGCCATCCTGGCGCTGTCCCGTAACGAGTCGCACGCGATTCTGGATGGCAACGTCAGGCGCGTGCTGGCGCGTCATCGCGGCGTCGAAGGCGGGCCGGGCACGTCGCAAAATACCGGTCAACTTTGGCGGATCGCCGAACAACACATGCCGGCGCGACGCTGCGCGGACTATACGCAGGCGATGATGGATCTGGGTGCGCTGGTGTGTGCGCGGCGCAATCCCCAGTGCGACGCATGTCCTGTGCAGGCCGACTGCGTAGCTTATCAGTCCGGCCGCCAGCACGAACTGCCCGCGGCGCGCGTGCGCAAACCGCTGCCGGTGCGTGAAACCATGATGGTCATGGTGCGTACAGGCATCGGCGACGTGTTGCTGGAACGACGGCCGCCGGTGGGCGTGTGGGGCGGTCTGCTGAGCTTTCCGGAGGTGCGCGACGAGCGTGAGTGTTCGGCGCTGTGCGAGTGCGTATTCGGCGCGGCGCCTGAGGAAATAGTTTACTGGCCCGTAGTGCGCCACACGTTCACGCACTTCCATCTGAATATCAAGCCCGTGGCGATCGCGATTACCCACGGCCCCTGCATCGTCGGCGATAGTGCGCGCTGGGTTTGGTACAATGCCGCCTCTCCGCACGGCGGCGTCGCCGCGCCGATCAAACAACTGATCGAACGTCTGATCACAACACACGAAGGAGTCATCGATGGCCCGCACAGTGCAGTGCGTGAAGCTGGGTAAAGAGGCCGAAGGTCTGGATTACCTGACCTATCCCGGCGAACTCGGCAAGCGCATCTATGAGCAGGTTTCCAAACAGGCGTGGCAGCAGTGGCTAAGCCACCAGACCATGCTTATAAACGAATACCGGCTGACCCCCATGGAACCCAAGTCGCGCAAATTTCTGGAAGAGGAGATGGAAAAATTCTTCTTCGGCCAGGGCTCGAAAGCGCCGGAGGGATTCAAGCCTGAAAGCGCAGCGTAGGGCCGCATTGCGCGTTTGCTTGACGCAGTGGCGGGCAGTCGCTTTAATACTCCGGCTTAAGGCCGAGCGACCAGGCAGGTGCAGAATAGAAGGTTATTGCGTCGTCATGGACGGCATGTATTAGTCTTTAATATGGCCAGGTAGTCTCAGTCGGGCGCGAGCGACTAAAGGTCGCGCGACCAGACAGGATGTCTGGGCAGGTGGTTAGCAAAGACGTCACGCCTCGCCAGGGATGGCTAGCATAAGCTGTAAACAAAGGCCAGGTAGCTCAGTCGGTAGAGCAGCGGACTGAAAATCCGCGTGTCGGCAGTTCGATTCTGTCCCTGGCCACCAAAAATCAATAACTTCGCTAATGGTCGATCGCTCTCGTGAATTAATGGAAGCAATATGTAACCACTCAAATCTCTGAGCAAGCATCACTAGTTCGTAATCAGTAGGTCCGAGGTTCGATTCCCGCGCCGGCACCATAAATCAATGATTTAAGCAGCGAGGCTCTATTGGCAGTGCGGCAGTGCTACCCAAGTGCTACCTCACGAGAATTAACTCATCTGGAAATTTCCCTGATGTTCTTCAGGTGCGGCGTTTGCGAATGCCGGATACCCAATGCTCCAGCGCATCGATATCACCCTTGAGAACAGCCGGTTCCGGAATTTCGGCCCTGGCCGCCGCGGCCTGGTCATGGCCGGGCAGCCATTTGGAGCATTTCGTCATGGCAGCTTCCAGGGCCCGGCAATCTTCCTTCGTGAAATCCGCAATCTTGATGACCTGCTGCGTCTGCACGCCGGGTCTGTAGCGTTCGACGACGCCCCCGAGAAGCACCTCCTCAAGGCCGCGCTCCCACGCCTCGCGCAAGTAACCGTAAATGAGGCTGGCTTCTCTCTCGTAGGCCGACTGGTGCTCGTCGCGGTACAGTTTTTCCGCGTGCTGCAGGAGTTTCTTCAGATGGCCGATCCGCTTTGCCACCTTGAGCGCCACCCACGGCAATTCCTCCGCGCAGACGCCCGCGCCCTTGCTGAGTTGCCGGACGTGCTGATCGAGCTGCTTTATCCCCAGTTCCTCGGAGAACTGCTTCAGGAGCAACAAGAAAACGATGTCATGCGTAAAGACGATGACCTGCCGTGTCTTCGCCTCCTCGACAAGCCGTCGCGCAACACCCTCGCGCCATTTGTAATCGAGCGATGACACCGGATCATCGAACACGATCCCGGACAGGTCATCCGCCGTGCTGAGTTCGGCAAAGAAAGCGGCGATGGACAGGCAGCGCTGTTCGCCTTCGCTGACGACCTTGGGCAGTTCGACACCCGGCGCCCGCGTCAGGATGAGCTTGTGATAGAGGATTCCCTGTTCCCCGCCGACTTCCTTCAACTCGACTTCGACGTGCCGGAAGGCAAGGCGGCCAAGCTCGTCCTGGAAGCTCTTCTTGAGTTTCTGCGTGACCGCAGTCTTGGTCACGGCCGTGCTCTTCTGCGTTATGGTCTGGGTCTTCGTATCGTTGAGGCACAGCTCATAGGCAGCCACTTTCTTCTTGCGCTCGATTTCGGCCAGGACCTGTATTTCATGCTTGGCCAGAAGCTTGCGGGCGCGCAACTCCTGCACCTCGGCGGTCATGGATTTCTTTTGTTCTTCGTTCGAACTGCTCCGCAGCGTCTCGACGCGGTCTTCAAGTTGTCCGGCGAGCGCGTCGGTCTCCTGCGAAACAGGTACTAACGCGGCTAGCAGCCTGTCGGACTTGAGAAGCCGGCTCGCGTCGCGAGCGCAGGTTTCGAGTCGTGTTGATGGTTCATCGGTTCGCTGACGGGAGTGTTGGGCGCGAAAAGTGACTCGTTTCCTGCTCTT